>JARDZU010000182.1 GCA_029240695.1 Acidimicrobiia bacterium
ATCGCCGCTGCAGAGAGTATGAATACACCAAGACGCACCAGGAAGACTGACATTGCACTAAAACGGTAACCGGGTGCGCCCAGTTTCCAGGCATACAATCGCTGACCCGTGATGTCGTACCACCAGGAGGACTTCACCGCCGAGGAGCAGGTGGTCCTGAGCCGGTTCTTCACCAATCTCGACTTGCCGGTGTTCGGCTTGATCAATCTCCCGGAGGTGGTGAAGGGAGCGCTCTTCGCCCGCTATTCGAGGTCGGCGAAGTCGTTGCGTCGGCTCTTTCTAGACGAGTTCGTGGCCGATCCGGAGTCCGGGATGGACGCCATGTCCCGGGGTCTCGACGATGACCCACTGGTGGCAACTCGCAAGGCCGAACAGCTATATCAGCGCGTCTTCTTCGACTATGGGGACGACTCCGTCGCCCAGCTCGGTGGCGCTCATCTCGCCTGCGAGCAGGCCTCGAACCTCTTGACCAAGGTCCTGGAATGGGGCCGGCTCGCCGCCTACCTGGAGCAATCGACCCGCTACATCCGTTACGACGCACGGCTCGGCGACCGATACCGGTACTACGTGCCTCCCGAGATCGCCGATTCGGCGCACGCCGACCGATACCTCACCCACATGGAGCGAGTCTTCGACACCTACTCCAACATGGTGGCGGGGATGATGGCTCACTTCGAACAAATGCATCCACGGGGTGAGGACGACTCGGCGATGGTCTGGAACGCCACGATCCGGGCCAAGGCATGCGACACCGTGCGGGGCATGCTTCCCGTGTCGACCCTGTCCAACGTCGGTATCTATGGCACCGGCCAGGCATACGAGATGTCCCTTGTCAGGATGCGTGCCAACCCGTTGCGCGAGGTTCAGGATTACGGGCAGATGATGCTCGGCGAGCTTCGCAAGATCATTCCGTCGTTCCTCACGAGGGTCGATCTGGAGGAACGCGGAGTGCGGTGGTCCCGATACCTCCAAGACGTCCGCTCAGACCTCGAGCAGAGAGCAGCCGGCCTTCGATCTGCATCAGACGATGGGCCATCCGTGACACTGGTCGACTGGGATCCGGAGGCAGAGCTCAAGATCGCCGCTGCTGCCCTCTATGCCGTATCTGAGTTGCCCGATGCGGAGCTCCTCCGAATAGCCAGGTCGATGACCCAGTCCGAGAGGGCGGAGATCATCGCCTCTCTCGTCGGAGATCGGGCCAATCGGCGACACAGACCGGGGCGGGCCATGGAGCGAACCACCTACCGGTTCGATGTCACCTGTGACATCGGTGCCTTCCGCGATCTTCAGCGTCATCGTCTCATGACGCTGGAGTGGCAGCGGTATACGACCCGGCTCGGTTACGACCTGCCGGCGGAAGTCGAGGAGCTGGATCTAGCCAGCGAATGGCATCGATTGATGGCCCAATCGCTGACTTTCTACGAAGAGCTGAGGAGCGATCTCGGGGCCGACGTGGCCCAATACGTGGTGCCGTTCGCCTTCAACGTGCGCTTCGTCATGGAGATGAACCCCCGGCAGGCCTTCCACCTGATCGAGCTGCGCAGCCAGGCGGCCGGGCATCCTGCCTACCGGCGGGTCGCCCATGAGATGCATCGCGCCATCGACGAAGTTGCCGGTCACCATTTGATCGCCGAGGCCATGAGTTACGTCGATTACAGCGACGTCGACCTGGAGCGGCTGGAGAGTGAGCGCAAGGCCGAACTGCGGCGCAGCTCGGCGTAGTAGGTGGTCGGAAGACCTTTCTGGCCTATGACCTACCACTTAGAACCTAGAACCTAAGGCAACGCGTTAGCGTTGCCCGCATGGCCAAATTCGATGTCGACGCCATGCTGGTGCGCTATCAGGAGCGGGCCGCCGCCGTCAAAGAGCGGCCACTCCCCCCAGTCGCCGGCGAGGAGCGCAGATTGTTCGTGGAGCGGGCGGAAACCGACTACACCGACTACGCCTTGATCGGGAGCGCCAGTTGGAGCGTGGACGACGGAGAGCTCGTCCTACGCATACCACTCGGTGGGTCCGGCTAGCCCGGCTCGCCTGATGCTCGAGAAACGTCTCGTCCTCGTCTCGGGCAAGGGAGGCGTGGGCAAGTCGGCGGTGAGCGCCGGTCTCGCCCTCCTCGCCCAGCGCCGAGGTTTGCGGGTCCTGGCCATGGAGATGGGCTCGCCCGGGGGCCTATCCGCTCATTTCGGCACCGGTCCTCTCGAGTTCGAGCCCAGGGAGCTGAGACCGGGGCTCCATGCCATGCAAATGGTCCGCTCCGATGCTCTCCTCGAGTATCTCGCCCTTCAGCTCAACATCAAGGGTCTCAACAGGTTCGGCCCGCTGGCGCGGGCTTTCGATGCCCTGGCGACCACGGCTCCCGGCATCCGGGAGATCATCACCGTCGGCAAGGCGATCTGGGAGGTTCGAGAAGACCGATGGGACATCGTCATCGCTGACGCCCCGCCCACCGGCCAGATCGCGTCTTTCCTCCGGGCACCGGTGACCATCTCCGAGTTGGTGCCCTCGGGGCGGATCCGGGTCCAGGCCGAGATCATGCAGGAGATCCTCCGCGACCAGACGGTGACCGGGCTGATCCTCGTAACCCTCCCCGAGGAGCTTCCGGCGACCGAGACCGCCGAGAGTATTACGTGGCTGGCGAAGGAAAACGTCGTGGCCGCTCCGATCGTGATGGCGAATCGGATTCTCGACCAGCTAGCCGACCCGGAGACACCGCCGGGACCGGTGGGAGAAGCAGCGCAGCTTCATCGTGCACTGTGGTCGGAGCAACAGGTCTGGCTGGACCGGCTCCCTCCAGATCACCTGCTCCCGTACCTCCACGGGCTGCTCACACCAGGCGAGGTCGCCGCACGGATGGCCGACGAATTCGAGTTGATCACATGACCCGCACCCTGATCATCACCGGGGCCGGTGGCGTCGGCAAGACCACCGTCGCAGCAGCACTGGGCGTAAGAGCGGCCCGAAGCGGGTTGCGCACGCTCGTGGTCACCGTGGATCCCGCTCGCCGGCTCGCGACGGCATTGGGGGTCGAAGATCTCGGCAACGAGCCGCAGCCGCATGCCGCGGAGCCCAACCTCTGGGCGGCGATGCTGGACTCAACCGCCTCGTGGCGGGCGGTCGCCATGCGGCATGCCGACCCGGATGTGGCGACCCGTCTCGCCGATAACGACTTCTTCAAGGCGGCGTCGGAGCATTTCCCGGCCTCGCAGGCATACGCCGCGGCCGACCAGGCTGCCACCTTCGTCCAGGCAATGGCCTGGGATCTCGTGATCGTGGACACCCCGCCGTCGGGTGGAGGGATCGATTTCTTCGCCGCCCCCGCCCAGATGGCGGATCTCGTGGGCGGGCGGCTCCTTCGATGGCTGACGGGCGGCCCGCTCCCCGGGCGCCGCACCTTCTACAACTTGGCGGCAAAGCCGGTCCTCCGCATTGCCGATTCGGTACTCGGCTCCGACCTGCTGGAGCGGGTGGCCGAGTTCCTCCTCGATTTGAGAACCACCTACGACGGCGTGGCACAGCGGGGCCGCGAGATCGAGCGTGTCCTGGGCTCGGCGTCGATCTTCGTGGTCACGACCTCAGACCCCGCCCCGGTGCGCGAGGCCATCAAGTTCTATCGCGATCTTCCCGGCCTGGCGGCGAGTCCTGCCGCTGTTGTCTTCAATCGAATCCTCCCTGAAAAATGGGCGGACTCGACCGCGCCACCTGGGACTTCGCTGGCCCTGGAGCAGAATCTGGCCCGGTGGAGCGCCGAGACGGTGCGGCAACGGGACACGCGGGAGGAGTTCTCATCGCGGTATGGGGCACGCATCGCCACCATCCCCTGGTCCACTAGCCCTCCGACCGACCTCGATGGGCTGGGCCGCCTGCTCGACGAATCGAAAGAGTTGCCTTGGGCCGAGGTGGGCATATCCTGAGCACATGGCTAGCTCAGCCGCCTTCTTCGACCTCGACCGGACCCTGATCTCCGGAGCCTCGGCGTTCCCCCTGGGTGTCGAGGCCTGGCGTCAGGGTCTCGCCTCCAACCCCGACATCGGCCGATGGGCGCTATCAGCATTGAGTTTCCGGCTGATGGGCGACAAAGGTGACTCCACCGACGACGTCAAGGGCGATTTCTTGAGTGGGATCGCCGGGGCGTCGGTTCAGGCACTCGAGATGGTCGGCGCCGCTGTTCTGCCCAAGCTGGTCGCCCGGGTTCGCCCGGAGTCACGAAAGCTGATCAATCTGCATCACGAGGCGGGAAGGGACACCTGGATCGTCTCGGCCGCCCCTCATGAGATCGTCGAGCCTCTGGCTCGATCCTTGGGGATGACCGGGGCCATCGGCACCAGGGGAAAGGTGGTCGCCGGCCACTACACCGGAGAGCTCGATGGGCCATTTGTGTACGGCGCTGGCAAGGTCGACGCCATCGAGAAGATCGCTGCCGACTACGGATATGACCTCGAGCGCAGCTACGCCTACTCCGACTCCGTATCCGACCTGCCCATGATGGAAGCGGTTGGCCATCCCGTCGCGGTCAACCCCGACTCCGAGCTCGACTCGGTCTCCCATGAGCGAGGATGGCCGGTGGTGATCTTCGCCCGCAAGACGAAGAGGGCAGTTGCGCTGAGCGCTCTGGGCACCGTTGGCATGGCGGCAGCGGTTGGCGCCTATGCGCTGGGACGGAAGCACGGACGGTCGTCTGCCCTCGCCCAGATGGCTCAGCGGGAGTTCTGGCGACCCCGGCTCTAGAGGATCGCGCTCGGCCCCAGCAGTTCCTTCAATTCGGCGAACAGGGCCGTCCGCGGCTCGACCCGGTGCGCATCGCTCAGCTTGAGCACCTTTACCCCTTGATCGCTGGTCATGTTCAGGTAGACCGGGGCGGGCCCAGGGTGATTGGACAGGATCGTCTTGAGCCGGGAGACCATCTCGGGAGTGAGACTCGAAGCCGTCGTCTTGAGCCGCACCATCGAGTCATCACGGATCTCCAGCTCTTTGATCTCCCGGGCCATGACCTTCACCTCGTCGCCCCGGTGGTCGAGGTGCCCGCCCACGATCACCACGGCGTCGTCGATGACCACATGCCCGTAGTCATTGACTGTGCGGGGGAAGGCAACGACCTCTACCGAACCTTCGAGGTCCTCGAGCTGGAAGAAGATCATCGGATCTCCGTTCCTCGTCCATCGACGGGTGATACCGGCAACGAGACCGCCCACTGTCACGCTCGTCTTGTCGGCCAATTCGACGAGCTGGCTGACAGTTGTCGTGGTGGCCGCTGCCAAGGATTGGCCGACGGAGAGAAGAGGGTGATCGGAGACGTAGAGACCGAGCATCTCCTTTTCGAAGGCGAGCCTGATCTTCTGCGGCCAGACGAGGTCCGGCACGTCGATGCGGCCGTGGGAGACCTCCCCTGGCTCACCGGCGAACAGGCTGAACTGACCCATTTCCTCGTTCCGCCGGCGCTCCAGCGTCCCATCGAGGATCTGCTCATACACCACGGTCAGACCTTTTCGCGGGTACCCCATCGCGTCGAAGGCGCCGGCCTTGATCAGAGATTCGACGGTGCGCTTGTTGAGCGCTGAGACGTCGACGCGGTCCACGAAGTCATGGAACGAGTCGAAAGGGCCATCGACTCTCGCCTCGACGATCTTCTCCACCACGCCCTCACCCACGTTGCGCACCGCCGATAGCCCGAAGCGTATCCGGCCTTC
>JARDZU010000183.1 GCA_029240695.1 Acidimicrobiia bacterium
GATCACCACTAGGCCGGTGATCGCCAGCAAGGCCCCGAACTCCATGAGCATCAGGTGGGGCCAGGTATTGACCTTGTCCGTTGGCTCGGCCTTGACGGTCTGGATCGCCCTGGCCTTGACCACGGTGAGCAGACGCTGCGACCGCACCCCCTCAGGCGTCCCCTTCGGTGGGACGGTGGGACGGGTGCTGACCACGGCCGCAACCTTGCCCGCGCCGTTGCCGGCGCCATTGCCACCGTCTGCGCCGTTCCCGGACCCCGCGCCATCGCCATCGACGGCTCCATCTCCCTCCGGGGCTGGGCGTTCCTCCACCGTGGTGGCCACTGCTGCGGCGGCCGGTTCGACTTCGGTTTCAGGCGCGGGCTCATCATCAGCGGACGGGCTCCCTCCGTCGCCTTCGGCGCCGCCTCCCCCTTCAGTGGAGGAAACATCCACTCCGTCATCTTCGGATGCAACGGGTGCCTCGGTAGGCGGGGCGGGGGGAACATCGGCATCGGTTTCGGCCACGACCTCGGGCTCGGCTTCGGCGGCCGGCTCTGCCGGTACCTCCTCCTTCGGTGCAGGCTCGTCGTCGACTGCCTCCACTGCCTCCTCGATCTCGGCGGAACGCTCTGCGGACTCTTCCATCTCAGCGGCCACGTTCTCCTCGGATTGATCCGCCGGCGCGGGCTCTGCCGACGGCGGTGGCGTCGGCGGGGCCTCACCCTTCATCTCGGCCAAAACCTGTTCGACGGGCAGGCCCAATGCCTTGGCCTTGGCCTCGGCCGATCTCCTCAGGAGACTCTCTGGAATTTCTGTCATGACGACTCCTTAGAGGGGCCCGGAGATGCCGCCGTCCTTGCGCACCCGCCAGAAGTGCACGGCAAGGAAGATGACGAGGATGAACGGGAAAGCCAGGACGTGCAGCACGTAGAAGCGAAGGAGGGTCGCGCCGGACACCTCGACCCCGGCCAATAGGGCGAATTTCACCTCATTGCCCACCACCGGAACGAAGCCGGCCATGTTGGTGCCCACCGTCACCGCCCACAGGGCCAGCTGGTCCCAGGGGAGGAGGTAGCCGGAGAACGAGAGCAGCAGGGTGAGGAAGAGGAGCACGACACCCACGACCCAGTTGAACTCCCGCGGTGGCTTGTATGCACCGTGATAGAAGACTCGGCTCATGTGGAGGAACACGGAGAGGACCATGAGATGTGCCCCCCATCGATGCATGTTCCGCACCAGGGAGCCGAAAGCCACATTGGTCGACAGGGCTTCGATGTCGGCGTAGGCGGTCTCCGCCGACGGCGTGTAATAGAACATGAGGAAGATGCCGGTGATGGTGAGGAGGATGAAGAGGAAGAAGCTGAGACCTCCCAGACACAGCGTGTAGGACAGCTTGACGCCGTGCCGCTTCACCTTCACCGGGTGGAGGTGATAGAGCACGTTGTTCATCACCACATACGACCGATTCCTTGGGCTGTCCGAGTAGCCCTTCTTGAAGGGCGAGCCGGGGCGGAGGATCGACTCGGCGACCTGGGAGCCCCAGATCTTGTCGTTGACCTCTTTGATCCTTTCCCCGATACCGGTCTTACCGTTGCCGTTGGCCAAACCGCCTCCTACCAGCGCATCCCATAGGCATATCCATTCTTGAAGTCACGCTGCCCGGTGTCGAAATCCCAGGGGCGGCGATCGAGCCCGAGCTCCGCAGCCTGCTCGGCCAGGGACCCCTCGAACTTGCCCAATGTGATGACGTTCGTCGGGCAGCGGTCGACACAGAGGGCGCATCGCGTGCATTCGTCCTCGTCCACCACGAAGAACCCCAGGTTCTGTGGGTCCTCACCGGGATGGTCGACATTGACGCCCTCGGTGATGGCGTCCAACGAGAGATAGTGGATGCATTTCCAGGGGCAGATGTCGACACAGCCCTCGCAGAGGATGCACTCCGACTGGTCGATGTGGAGGAACTGCTTCGGCCGCAGCTTGTCGGTGAAGTAGTCGCCCTCGACGACGGCGAGCTGATAATCGTCTCGGTACGGAGGAGTCTCGTCGACGACACCCTTGGGCATCAGCCCTCACCCCTGACCAGCGGCCGCCCGTACGGTGAGCGGGGCGGTGCCTTGTCGGCCGAAGCAGGCGGGCCTTTCTTCATCTTCTGCAGCTGAAGGGCGAACACAGCCGCGGCCGCCAGCATCACCAGGTGATAGCCCATCGAGATCGAGTCCTTGATTGCAGCCCAGCTGAGCTGTACGTCGTTGCCCAGCACAAGGACGGGTGGGATGGTGACCGCCACCCGTTGGGACGACCAGTCGAGATCTGTCTGGGCGAAGTTGAGCCATTCCGACGGGACCATCCCGAAGATGATGACCAGCTCGATCCAGGTGACGAAAGAGGCGAAGAGGGCACGGGCCCAGGTCATTCTCTGGTTGAGCACCCAGACGAACAGTGCTCCTATCACGAGCATCTGGGAGGCGCCGAACACGACCAGATAGCCGACACCTTTCAGCAGGTGGCTGCTTGGTATCCAATCGAAGATGCCCGCGTCCTGTTCGGGCGGGAGGCTGGTGTAGTGGATCCAGATCACCGCCACAACGAGACCGACAAAGCCCAGGCCGAGCAGTCCCCATCCGATGGTCTTGCGTCTGCTGTCGCTCAGTTCTGCGAGGCGATACATCTCTCGTCTTCGGGCACGGTTGTATACCTGTTCACGTCGTTTCTACCACAACCCGGGGCTCGTTAGAGAACCCTGGTAGGAGGCCATGGAGCGGAGCGTCGTGGCTGCGGAAGGAATCGAGGAAGTAGTTATGCTCCCGCCGTCCCGTTCCGCGACGAGGGAACCCTTGGCCGCAACCCAAACTGCAGACATCAGGGCCCTCCTCGGGGCCGGAGATGAGGACCGCGTCGCTGTCGCTCATTTCCTGGTTGGGGCTCTCTTCCTGGTGCTGGCCGGGGTCTTCCAACTGATCTCCCTCTTCTCGCTGCGCTTCGCCGGGCTGTCCCCGATCAGCTACGGCCGCGCCGAGTCGATGGCCAACATCACGATCATGCTGGGTTTTCTCGTGCTCACGCTGGCAGGTGGCATCTACTACGTCCTACCCAGGCTGACCGGCGCACGGCTGTGGCGGAAGGAACTGGCCTACCTCGGGCTCCTCGGCGTCTCGGGTCTGGTTGTGCTCGACCTTCTTGCCGTGGCCTTCGGTCTCGGTGAGGGTCGACAGCCGTTTGGCCTCCCCTGGTGGCTCCACCTCCCGATGCTTGCGGTGCTGACCATTCCCTTCGCGGTCACGATGATGACCATCCGGCGACGGGAAGAAGAGCGGAGTTTCGTGACCCTCTGGTTCGTGATGGGCGGCGTCGCATGGCTGCCGTTGCTGTACTTCGTGTATTCGGCGGGCAGCCTGCCCTTCGTAGGCTCGCTGGGTGCGGCCTACTCCGACCTCTTCTTCTCCGCCGGATTCGTCACGCTCTGGGTGTTCACCGTGGGCAGCGGGCTCTTCTACTACACCCTGGTCAAGGAGCTCGACATCCCCCTCGCCTCTCGTCAGCTGGCTTCAGTGGGGTTCTGGTCACTCGGCTTCGCCGCCGCATGGTGGGGCTCGGCGCAACTCGTCTTTGGCCCCGGGCCAGGTTGGATCGACGGCGTGTCGGCCGCCTTGGGCCTGGCCTTCCCCATTGGAGCCCTCGCCAACGCCGCCAATGCCTCGCTCACCCTCCAGGGGCATTGGGAGAAGTTGAGGGACAAGCCCGGTGTCACCTCTGGCGTCGTTGGCCTCTACCTGGGGGTGGCAGTGGCCATCCTCGCCAGCTTTGCCGCCTTCCCCTCTGTCGGATCGGTCACCGCACTCACCGGCTACTGGGAAGCGATCGAATACGTGGCTTTGTACGGCGTCGGGGTGCTACTCGCCGCCGGCGTCGTCTTCGAGGCGTTACCCCGGCTCGCGGGTCGCGAGCCGGCCACCTTAGATCGTTCCCGATCCTTCAATCGCTGGACTGTCGTCGGCGTGGGTGGTGTCGGATTGAGCATGATCGCGGCCGGCTTGGTCAGCGGGTACTCGTGGGTGGCGGGGTCGAACAGCGCCGCCTACGTGAACGCCGGTGAGGGCTGGGCCGCCGGGGCCGGGGCGGCCGAGGTGCTGATGCTCGTGGCCGTTGGATTCGGCATCGTGGCCTTCCTCGGACAACTGGCTTACGCCGCGACCGTGATCGGGACCGTCACGAGTGGTAGGGCGGTCCCCCAGGAGGTCCTGGTCTACGGCCCCGACCCTGATAGTGACGAGGACGCCGATGAGTGAGCAGAGCGCTGCGGCCGCTGCCGCTCTCGGAATCCCCGAAGCCATCGTGCAGCGCTCTGCCGCGGCTCGGGCTGAGGAGACCGGCATGACCGTGGACGAGGTGCTGGCCGCCTGGGCTGGTGGAGGAGACATCCCGCCACCCTCGTCGCCCGCTCCCGCTGAGGCGGAGGCCGCTGAGACGGAAGCCACTGAGGAGCCGGCGGCACCAGCCGACGATTCCGCAGAGCCAGCGATCACTCCCTCCCCTGCGCCAACAGCAGTCATCGAGACGCCCGCGGCTGCCCCGGTTACCGCCTCGCCGTCTGTCCCGGGCAAGCCACCGGTCCTGGTCGGTGAGGCCGACAACCCCATTGCCATCCTCGTCGGAGCCGTGGGCCTTTTCGTCGCCCTCTTCCTGGTTGGGGTGGTTGGGCCGGCTCTCCCAACCGAGAATCCGGGGGCGCGGACGAGTGAACTGCCCTACAGCGAAACGGCCCTCCACGGCCAGGAGACCTACCAATCTGTGGGTTGTGTCTCCTGTCACACCCAAATGGTGCGTCCCGTAGTCGCGGATGTCGGCCTTGGGGCGGTGTCGCTGAGCGACACCAATCAGGTGTTGGGGTCACGCCGATTCGGCCCGGACCTGTCCAACGTCGGGGCGAGGATCTCCGCAAGTCAGATCGAGGCGATCATCACCGGCCTCGACGACCATCCCGCGCTGTCGCTCTCATCAGAAGACCTCGATGCACTGGTGGCGTATCTGGTCGAATCGGCCACGCTCGAGGAGGCAGCGCCTGATGAGCCGACCGAAGAGGAGCCTGCCGGAGAGACGCCTGCCGGAGAGACGCCTGCCGGAGAGACGCCTGCCGGAGAGACGCCTGCCACCGAGGGAGAGGCGGCCACGTCGTGAGTGACCTGAGCGCCGCCGCTGAAGCCCTCGGCGTCCCCGAGTCCATCGTCCAGCGCTCGGCTGCTGCCCGGGCTGCCGAGACGGGGATGACGGTCGACGAGATACTGGCAGCCTGGGCCGGGGGCGGGTCGGTGGCCGGATCTCCCCCCGCTCCGGCGGACCAGGAAGCGCCGGCCGAGGAGCCGACGGCTGAGCCCGAGCCTGAGGAAGAGGCCGCACGTGAGGCCGTTTCCGCCGAGCCGGTCACGTCGGCACCTGCCCCGGTGCCCTCTGGCCCGGTGACACGCTCTCCGGTCCCGGCCGAGGTGACCGCCGCCGAGGCGGCCGGGCTTCCCGAGGTGATCACGGTCCCCACCGCCCGGCTCCGCCACCGGTGAGTGTGGCGAGGACACCGAGCTCGCCACCAATGTCATCACCGGCCAGGTGGTCAATTGTGACGGGACCGAGTTCACCGGCTCGGGTGCAGGTGGAGGCGGAGCCGACTTCGTTGCCATGGGCGAGGACGTCTATCAGAACGTGGCCAACTGCGACGGGTGTCATGGCGCCCAGGGCCAAGGTGGGGTCGGGCCCGGTTTCTCGGGTGTCGTAACCACATTCGGGTCCTGCGTCGATCACATCGAGTGGGTCACCCTCGGCTCGCAAGGCTTTCTGGATGCCGGGGCCAGCACCTATGGCGACACCAACAAGCCAATCGCCGAAGGGATGCCGCAGTTCGGGTCGACCCTCACCGAGGAGCAATTGGCCGCGGTGGTGGCCTTCGAGCGAGTCCGTTTCGGTGGCGCCGACCCGGCAGAGACACTCACCGACTGCGGCCTGGCCCCTGCGGAGGGCGAGGAGGGAGAGGCTCCGGGCGAGACAACACCGGGCGAGGAGCCTCCTGCCGGGGGGGAGACGACGACCACGGTGAGCGGCGCCGCGGCCGCCCTGGCACCGGCCTCGTAGCCAAACCTTCGGATTTTTTTCCTAGTTTTCCAGGCTCCGTAATGCCTTGCGTAGAGACCTCGCCTCGATCTTCCCCTCGGCCAGCACGATGTCGCCGGGCCCGAGGAGAACCGGCACCCGCAACCCATAATCCCTGGTCAGAGCATCGTCGGTGTCGATATCGACCTCGCGGATCGTGCCACCGACGCTCGTCACAGCCTTCTTGACGACCGGGCGGGCCTCATCGCAAAGATGACAACCGGCCCTGATCAGGAACCTGAAGGCTGAATTGTTCAAGTAACCACCCTGGGTGACCGATAATGGACACGCACGGATGGAGGGTCAACCGTTCCCCTCATACCATGGGCACGTTCGTCCAAGGTGTGAACGGATAGCCTCCCAGCCCGCCCCACGGTACGGGGCTCTCCAATCGTGCAGATGAGGCCCCCGCCACGCGTGGGGGCCTCATCATTTTTCAGCGGCCGATCGTGGTCTGCCATCGTGTGAGCGTTGAGACCCGCCACCGCCGTCGTCCTGGTCATCCTTCTGCTTCTCATCGCCGCCGCCGGCATCATCCAGTTGACGTCGATCCTGTCCCAGCCAGGGTGACCGCCACACCCGCCGACAGGTTCAACTCCTCATCGGCAGCGCCCTCCCGAATCGCGATAGCGATGAGACCGGCCGAATCGACGTGCACCAGCGCCTCCCCCGGCTCCACATCGGAATAAGTGGCAGCCCACGGAATCGTGTGAAGAGTGGCGCCCACCTTCATCGTTAGCAGCGACCCGGGCGAGACACCTACCGCGGCCAGGTCGTCGGGGCCGATGTTGGTCTGAACGTTCCCGAACCGATCCACCCACCACGCCTCGCCGGTGACCAGGCTTCCCTGGGTCTCGGGCAGGGGGAGCAGCATTGGCTGAACCTCATCCGGGCCGACCTCGGGACCGAGATCCTGGATCGCAGCCTCCCCCGAGGCGAGAAGAGCAGCCGCCGGGGCAAAGACATCTCGACCGTGAAAGGTCTCGCCCGGCGAAGGGATCCTCGCCTCGGGATTGTCGATCGAGACCATCACCCGGGCCCCACCCACCATCGCCACCGCCGGTGACAGCACCCCGTTGTCCGGACCGACGAAGAAACCCCAGTCCGTTTCCAGGGCCAGCGCCTTGCGGTCGGAGCCAACACCGGGATCGACGACCACCAGAGCCACGCCTTCCGGCAGATACTGAATGGCCCGGGTCAGGCTGAGGGCGGCAGCCTTCACATCACCCCTCGGAGTGCCGTGGCCGACATCGATGACCCGCGATTCCGGCGCGAGCTTGGCGAGCACTCCGTGCACCACGCCCACGAACTCGTCGGCATGACCGAAGTCGGACAGGAAGCTGATGGGGAGAGTGTTGTGAGCCATGCGTGGTCCTATATTGCCGCGATGTCCGAGACCAGCCATGACGGAGTAGCGCGCGAGGTGTCCCGGGCGAACGTGGCGATGCTCATGGGCAGCGTCGACACGGGGAAGACGACCCTGGCCCTCCAGGCGGCTCGTCTCGCCCTCGGCGCCGGTCGAACAGTGGCGATCGTCGATGCTGACGTGGGCAACTCGACCGTCGGGCCCCCGGCGTGCGTCGGATTGAAGGTGCTCCGCTCGGCCGAGGACCTCGATGACGTCGAGACGCCGGACCGGCTCCACTTCGTGGGCACCATCTCCCCGGCGCGACTCGTCCTGCAACAGGTCGTGGCCACGGCGGCGATGGTCGACCTGGCCCGGGGGATGGCCGACCTCGTGATCCTCGACACCACAGCCGTCGTTTCCGGGGTGGCCGGCGAGACCCTCAAGTACCACAAGGCCGAGCTGTGTCGGCCGGACAAGGTCGTTGCCCTGCAACGCGGTGGTGAGATGGAGCCGGTGGTCGGGATGCTGCGCCGGTTCCTCGGCATGGAGGTGACCGTGACCCCCGCCGACCCCAATGTGATGCCTATCTCACCGGACGAAAGAGCCCAGCGGAGAACCGAGGCGTTTGCCCGGGCGCTGGCCCCGCCACTCGACCGATGGAAGGTTCGCCCCACCGTCTTCGCACCAACCCTTCCCATGGGTCTCAATCTGGGACGTCTCGACGACGTGTTGGTCGGCGTCCAGGACGAGGACGGTGGTTGTCTGGGGCTCGGGATCCTCGGCAACGAGGACGATGGGCTCAGAGTCATGACCAACACCGGTGAAGGGATGAAGGGTCTCCGTCTTGGATCGATGCGTCTCGACCCGGTGACACTCGAGGCCAGTGTGATCAGTCTGCGCGAGGTCATGTTCGGAATATGAGGCGTTCGACGTTCGTCCGACCGGCCGCCTTACTCAAGACAGTTCCAGCAGGGGCCGATAACCCCAGGGATGCCCGGGAAAAAGCATTGGCTCTCGCTCCTGCTGGTTGCATTCATCTCGACCACGCTCGGCGTCGCCGCAACCGCTGATTCGGGAACGGAGAGCGAGTTCGTCTCTTTGATCAACTCGACCCGCGCCAACAACGGCCTGGGGCCCCTCGAGGTAGACGGCGGTCTCCGCGCACACGCCCGGGATCACACCCAGGCAATGATCGACGAGGGCGACATCTTTCACTCCAGTTCAGGCGAGCTCTCGGCCGCCGCCGGCAGTGGCTGGTCACAGGTCGGCGAGAATGTCGGAAGAGGGCAGTCACCCTCCTCCCTGCACACGGCGTTCATGAATTCCTCTGGGCATGCCGCCAACATCCTCGGCGATT
>JARDZU010000184.1 GCA_029240695.1 Acidimicrobiia bacterium
TGTCTTCGTTGCCATTCGAGGCCTCCTCGATCCCACCACATACCACTCCTGATGCGGCCACAAACGGCCATCGGTACCGTTGCCCCGCGGAAAGGCCATTCCCATGACGACCGAGAAGCTCAACCTCCGAACCTTCGACGGCGGTGTGGTCGACATCGACCTTTCCCTCCTCGAAACGATCCCGCACAAGGGCCGCCTTCGTCCCGGCGACCCGGGTTACGACGATGCCACACTGATCTGGAACGGGCTGATCGACAAAGAGCCTGCCCTGGTCCTCCGGCCCGAGAACTCCGACGAGGTCGCTTTCGCCGTCAACCTGGCCCGCGAGCATCGTTTGCTTCTCTCGATCAAGGGAGGCGGGCACAACATCTCGGGTCTGGCCCTAGTCGACGGAGGCATGACGCTGGATATGTCGCTGATGCGAGACATCCGAGTCGATCCCGACCAGCGACTGGTTCATGTTGGCGCCGGCTGTCTGCTCGGCGATGTAGACCGGGCCACGCAGGAACACGGTCTCGCAACCACCCTGGGTTTCGTGTCGGAAACCGGCGTGGCCGGCCTCACCCTGGGCGGCGGATTCGGGTATCTGTCTCGCCAATTCGGGTTCACAGTGGACGATCTCGTCGAAGTGGAGATAGTCACCGCCGACGGTCAGATCCGGCCTGCGAACCGGGAAGTCGAGCCTGACTTGTTCTGGGCGATCCGCGGCGGCGGGGGCAACTACGGGGTCGTCACTGGGTTCACCTACCGCCTTCACGACATCGGGCCCGACATCGTGGCGGGTCTTATCGCTTGGCCGGCAACGGACCATGCCGAAGATGTACTCGCGATCTATCAGGAGATGACCACGACCGTCCCCAGGGAGCTGACCTTGGTCTGCACAACGCGTCTCGCTCCCCCGGCTCCTTTCATTCCCGAGGTCTGGCATGGCAAGCCAATCGTGGCCATCGTCGCATGCCACACAGGTGATCCCAGGCAGGCGGAAGAGGACCTGGCGCCGCTCAAAGCGTTCGGCAAACCGGTCGCCGATCTCATCATGCCCAAGACCTACGTCGGGCAACAGTCGATGCTCGACGCCACCCAGCCCAAGGGCGCCAATTACTACTGGAAGACGGAGTTCCTCCCTGAGGTGAACGACGACTTCGTCGCCGCGTTCCTGGCCAATGCCGAGGGGATCGAGTCACCGATGTCCCAGATGATGATGTTCCACATAGCCGGAGCCGTGAACGAGCACGCCGAGGACGACGGAGCCGTCGGCAACCGGGACGCCGCCTTTGTCGCCGGCGCAGCAGGAGCCTGGCCCGGGACCGATCCGGAGGGCGAGGCATATCAGCACTGGGTTCGCTCCTCGTGGGAGCGGATCCGGCCGTTCTCGACCGGAGGCAACTACATAAACTTCCAAACGACCGATGACGACGTCTCCCGCATCGAGTCCTCGTACAGGGGCAACTACGAGCGGCTGCGGAGGGTCAAGGCGGATTACGACCCCGACAACGTGTTCCGGGTCAACCGCAATCTGGAGCCTGCCTAGATAGGTCTCAGCTTCCCATCACCGAGGCAGGCGCCCGCTGACGTGGGTGTATCCCACCGTGACCTTGTCACCCGCCGAGCTCAGCGTGAGGTGATAGTTGCGATCGGTCCGGTAGGAGACGAAGCGGCGATTCGAGAGCTCGGTGACCACGTCGGGATGGGGATGGCCGTGAGGCACGACGTGGCTGCTCATCACCAACCGCGTATGGCGGGGGTTCAGATGATCGAGCCACGGAGTCCCATCGTTGGGGTCGAAGAGCCCGTTGCGCCCACCATGGTGCGGCACCTGGAGATAGGTTGTGTGGCTCGGTAGCCGGCCCACGATCTGAGGCCAGTTCTCGGCTTCAGCATCGCCCGTGAGGACAATCGTGACCTGACCGAGAGTCAATGCGAGGACCACCGAGTTGTTGTTCTCGTTCTCCGTGTCGATCTGGTCGAAGTTGGGCCACAGAATGCGCATCCCGCAGTGGAACGTGACCTCCGGCGCCGCGAGGATCTTGGTCTCGTCCACAGCCTGGTGATGGAGCACACGATTCGACCGGTTGGCGAAGTCGAGCAGGACGCCGTAGGTCGTCGAGGCCACCGACTTTGGGTACCAGAAATGAGTGGTCCCGAAGGTGTTCATCATCTCCTTCAGGCCACGAGCGTGGTCGGCGTGCCCATGAGTGAGCAGGACCCATTCGAAGTTGTGCGCGGTCCCCTGCCAATCACGGCCGATCCGTTCGAAGTAGCGCTTGACGAACGGCAGGGCGGTGCGCTGGCGCTCATAGTCGTTGCAGTCGATGAGACCGAAGCGACGATCGCCGGCATCGTCTCGTGACTCCACCATGATCGAGTCCCCCCATCCGACATCGATGATGGTCACCGCCAGCTCAGCCATCTTCTCTCCACCTCAGCTTGACCTCCTTGTCGGGGAAGGCCCTCTTGGTGGCCTCGATCTGGTCCTGTGACCACTCGTTCACGGCCTCCGTCTCCGCCGGTGAGTGGAGCACCTGCCCCCTAACGTCGATCTCGATCAGGAGATCCGGCCCGATCGTCCCAGCCGTGTAGCGGTAGGCGGTCTGGAAGACATCCAGCGCCACCCGGTAGACGTCACCCCGAACCGGCTCAGCGTCGAACCATGAGCGTGGCATCCACACATCCTCGACCTGCACGGTCAGCGGCGTGCCCGACTCTTCGAGGGCGAAGATGGCTGCGACGTCATCTGCCTCCATGAACAGGTCGAAATCAACCTCGTCGGCCCTCGGACTGCCGACATCTCGCAGAGCGCCGTAGACGACACCGGCGAGACCGAGAACTCCGATCCCGTGGAGCTGCGCTACGGCAGCAAGCTCCACCTCCCACACCGCAGCCGGGGCGTCGGTGGTGACGGCAAAATAGGTGACCCGAACCATCTCTTCCCCGTCGACGACCCGCTCGGCGTCGATGACCACGGGGATGAACAAACCGTCCCGTAGAGCGTCCCGATCCACCTCGACAGAAAAGCTACCCGATGACCATGAAGGTATCTTTCGAGAGGTGAGCCTCAGCCCGGCCAATGGCCGCGCCTTCGACCTTTTGGTCGACACCATCCTCCCCGCGGTCCCGGGCGACGGTGCGGCCTGGACCACCCCTGGCGCAGATCTTCGGCTCTCGGAAGGGCTCCCCGCTGTCTACGAAGCCCTTCCCCACGACCGTGATCGGAAGGATCTCGCGCTGTTCCTCGGTCTCCTCGACTCCGCGGCCGGTGGTCTGGTGCTCTTCGGTCGGGCTGCGAAGTTCACCAATTTGGCCCCCGAGCAGCGCGCCACCGCCCTGCTCGCGATGGAGAGCAACCGCCTGGAGATCGTCCGCAAGGGGGTCCGAGCGCTGAAGACGCTCGCCGCGTTCTTGTGGGTCACGACCGACGACCCCGCCCGGCCGCCCGCTGCCTGGGCCGCTCTGGGATATCCGGGCCCCGATGGCCCTCCCCCAACGACTCCCAAGCCGATCACCACCGAAATGGTGGACCGTGACAAGACGATCGAGTGCGATGTCGCGGTCATCGGCTCCGGCGCCGGCGGGGGAATCGCCGCGGGGATCCTCGCTGCAGCCGGTCTCGACGTGACCGTGCTCGAGCGTGGTGGTTATCACAACGAGTCGGATTTCACCCACCTGGAATCCGACGCCTACAGCTCGATGTACCTCGACGGCGGCCTGAATTCCACCTCGGACGGCGGCGTCCTCATGCTGGCGGGATCCACGCTGGGCGGGGGCACGGTGGTCAACTACACCACGTCATTCGCCACCCCCGATTCGGTCCGGGAGGAGTGGGACCGGGTAGCCGGATTTCCGGAGGTGTTCACCGGAGACGGGTTCGGCGAGTCGCTTACATCCGTACAAGAAAGATTGGGAGCCAACCAGGAGCATGGCGCACCTTCTGCTCGTGACCAGATAATGGAGAAGGGTCTGCGCAATCTGGGCTGGCACGTCGACGAGCAGCCCCGCAATGTAGACGGCTGCACCGAGGAGGACTGCGGCTTTTGCACCATGGGATGCCGGATCGGAGCCAAGCGATCGACTCTCGCCACCTATCTCCAAGATGCTGCCGACGGAGGGGCCCGGATCGTCGTCGACGCCGACGTTCGCCTGATCGAGACGGATCTGGGCCAAGTCAACGGCGTATTCGCCCAGGTCGGTGACCACACTCTCGAGGTTCGAGCCAGAGCAGTCGTACTGGCAGCGGGGGCGCTCAACACCCCAGCTCTGCTCCTGCGAAGCGGGCTGGGTGGTAGGGCCGCCGGCCAATATCTCAGGATCCATCCGGTGACCGCCCTTTGGGGGCGATTCGAGGAGCGGCTCGACCCCTGGAACGGGATGCTGCAGACCCGTTACAGCGACGAATTCGCCGACCTCGATGGTCAGGGGTACGGGTTCAGGTTCGAGACCGCCCCAGTCCATCCACTGTTTCCGGCTGCATTCCTGGGCTGGGAAGACGGGACGTCGTTCAAGCGCGACATCTTGGGGCTGGGCCACCTGGCGGTGGCCGGGATCCTGCTCCGCGACCATGATCATGGCCGCGTCGCCATTCGACGGGACGGCAGCCCTGTCTGGAAATACCGGATCTCCGACTACGACCGTAGACATGTCCGGGAAGGAGTGCGAAGGGGTGCCGAATGGTTGGCGGCGGCAGGGGCTGTCGAGATCATCACCTCGACGATTCGCCCGGTGCGATGGGTCCCCGGCAACGGGACCATCGAGGACCTGATGGCGGGCACCGACTCGATCGGATATGGCCCGAATAGGACGTCGTATTTCTCGTTCCATCAGATGGGCAGCGCCCGTATGGGGTCTGACCCGGCCACCTCGGTGGTCGATGCCGACAATCAGACCCATGACACAGCAGGGCTCTATGTGATGGACGGGTCCTGCTTTCCGACTGCCTCGGGGGTGAACCCGATGATCTCCATCGCCGCCATCGCCCATCGTGGTGCCACCCGGCTCGCCGAACGATTGGCCTGAAACACAACATCGGGTTTGGTTCAACTCATCTCGATGTCTAACGCGATTTCGTTGGACGTTCCGTCCACGTCGATGTGAGTCGTGCCGGGTCGAGACTATCGGCGTGGCAGACGATCTCGTAGTTGCCCAGGGCCGGCGCGTATAGCGAGAACCGGCCGTCCTCATCAGTGAGCGTGGCGATGTCGGGCATCGGCACCGGACTCGTCCCGAAGAACACCCGCGCCTCGATCGCCAGGCTGTCGTCGGCGAGATGGGAACGAGCGTCGATCCGCGTGCCTCCATCGTTCACGCCTGGGACGCCTCCTTCCAGGCTTTGATGTTGTTGAAACGGTTGGCTGATCCGGGTCCCGGAATTCACCGTGGCACCCCGTACGCATGGATGGCGATCCCGTATCTGGACCCGTTGGCGAACCGGTAGACGGCGGATCCACTCTGGCCGCGCACCGGGTACGACCACGCCTTTGGGCACCGGGTTGGCGACCTTCGCCATTGGCTTCTTCTTCT
>JARDZU010000185.1 GCA_029240695.1 Acidimicrobiia bacterium
CGCTGGTACATTACCGACGTGGCTGTCACGAAGGGGCTGTGACCGGCGACGTGTGCCTGTCGGTCGAGCACATCTGGAAAGTCTTTGGTGCTAAGCCCGACAAGGCAATCGAGATGGCCGGTAGCGGCGCATCCCGCGAGGAGGTGCAGCAGGCGACCGGCTGCACCGTCGGTGTGCGCGACGTCTCCTTCGAGGTCGCCAGAGGCGAGACGTTCGTCGTCATGGGCCTGTCCGGCTCGGGCAAGTCGACTCTCATCCGCTGCGTGTCCCGTCTCAATGACGTGACGCAGGGCAAGGTCGTCCTCGACGGCGAGGACCTGACGGCGATGAGCGACGACGAGCTGCGTCAGGTACGCCGACACAAGATGTCGATGGTGTTCCAGCATTTCGGTCTCTTCCCGCACCGGCGGGTGATCGACAACGCCGCCTATGGCCTCGAAGTGCAGGGCGTCGACAAGGCAGAGCGCTACGAGCGGGCGACCAAGGTACTCGAGGTCGTCGGTCTCAAGGGCTGGGAGCAGAGCTTCCCCCAGCAGTTGTCCGGTGGGATGCAGCAGCGTGTCGGTCTGGCCCGGGCACTCACCGTGGATCCGGAGATCATGTTCTTCGACGAGCCCTTTTCCGCGCTGGACCCCCTGATCCGGCGCGACATGCAGGACGAGCTGATGCGGCTCCAGGAGACGCTCCAGCGAACCATCGTCTTCATCACCCACGATTTCTCCGAGGCGATCAAACTCGGGGATCGCATCGCCATTATGAAAGACGGCGGGTTCGACCAGGTGGGTACCGCAACTGAGCTGATCAGCGATCCCGCCACCGACTACGTGCGGGAGTTCACCAAAGAGATCCCCAAGGCCAAAGTGCTGACTACGGCGGCGGTGCTGAAGCAGGGCATTGGATCACCCAACGGGAGGACGGTTCGGCTCGACGACACCATCGAGACGGTGCTGCCGGCCCTGCTCGACGACGAGTCCGAGATCTGGGTGGAGGACCAGGACGGGAAACAGGTCGGTGTGGTGGATCGCCGGGCGGTGGCCAAGGCGATCGAGCCAGAGCAATGACCGACGTCCTCCAACCCGCTGACGTCGCACTCGCCGACGAGAGAGCGGGGCGGTTCCGGATCCGGGCCTGGTGGATCTTCGTAGTCGTCGGCATCATCCTCCTCCAGATCCTGGTCACTTCGCCCACGGTCCCCGCTCTGTGGGACACCTATTTCTCGGGCCCGGTCGATCAGTTCTCCACGTGGCTTCGGGAGAACCGCCAGATCCATCCGATCTTCACCGGCTTCTTCATACCCCTGTCAGCTGCGGTCGACTGGGGCCTCACCACCGTCGAGACCTTCCTCAAATGGCTCCCCTGGTTCGTCCTCCCCCTTGCCGTGTTTCTCGTCATCTTCAGGACCGGTGACTGGCGAACCGCCCTTGTTGCCGTGGCCGCCACCCTCTATCCGGGGCTGATCGGTCTCTGGGACACCACCATGGAGACGCTCTCGCTGATGACCATCGCCGTGCTGATCGCACTCGCCATCGGGATCCCATTGGGTGTGGCTGCGGCGCGTTCGCCGCGGGTAGATCGTGCGATAAGACCGGTCCTCGACGCGATGCAGACCATCCCCGCTCCCGTCTATTTCATTCCCATCGTCCTCCTGTTCGGCATCCGGCGCGTCCCGGCCACCATCGCAACCGTGATCTACTCCCTGCCCCCGGCAGTGAGGCTGACCACCCTTGGTATCCAGGGCGTGCCCCGTCAGTCGGTGGAGGCAGCGGAGATGTACGGCTCCACCGGGCGGCAAACGTTGTTCAAGGTGCAGCTGCCGATGGCCATGCCATTCATCATGACCGGGGTCAACCAGACGATCATGATGGCTCTGGGCATCGTCGTCCTCGCTACGTTGCTCGGGGCTGGAGGGCTCGGGCAGGAAGTGCTCGAGGCGCTGAACCAGCGACGCACCGGGCGGGGCCTGGCCGCTGGTCTGGCCATCGTGGCGGTGGCGATGGTGCTGGACCGAGTGGGGCGGTCTCTCGCCTTCGCCGACAGGACGCGACCCGCTTCGCGGCGCTACGTGATCACGGCGCTGGCGTTGATCGCCGGGGGGATCGTCGTGGGGCGGGCCATGGGCTGGGTCGAGTTCCCGGCGGTGTGGGAAGTCAGAATCTTTGACCCGGTCGACACCTTCGTGCGTTGGGGCCGGGACAATCTCTCCTTCATCACCCGCCCTGTGAACGATTTCGTCGTTGCCGGGCTACTCATCCCGGCACGTGACTTCCTCTTCGTCACCGTGGCCTGGCCGGTGCTCATCGCCGTGACTGCCATCCTCTGCTGGAGGCTGAAGGGGATCGGCCTGGCCGTCTTTGCCGGGGCGTCGCTCCTCATGGTCGGTCTCATCGGAATGTGGGAACTGTCCTTGCAGACCCTCGTCCAGGTGCTGGCCGCGGCTTTCATATCCGTTGCCATAGCCATTCCGGTCGGGATCTGGGCCGGCCGCAGACCCAGAGTGGAAAAGGTGCTCACCCCGATTCTCGACGCCCTCCAGACCATCCCATCTTTCGTGTTCATCATTCCGGTGATCCTCTTCTTCACCGTCGGTCAGGTACCGGGCATCATCGCCGCCGTTCTCTACGCCATCGTCCCGGGTATCCGGATCACCGCTCTTGGCATCAAGGAGGTGCCGGAGGAGAGTGTCGAGGCATCGGAGACGTTCGGTGCCACTCGACGACAAACCATGTTCGGGGTGAGGATCCCTCTCGCCGCTCCGACGATCCTGGCGGCGGTCAACCAAGTGATCATGATGGTGCTGGCGATGGTGATCATCGCCGGTCTGGTCGGGGGTGGAGCGCTCGGATTCGAGACGGTTCGGGCGGTGACCCGCGGCGAGACCGGTCTCGGTTTCGAGGTCGGTTTCGCCATCGTGGTGATGGCGATCATCCTCGATCGGCTGACCCAAGCCTGGGCGGCGAGGCTTCAACCGCCGACTCCAGCCCACTGACCTGCCACTACTACCGTCTCGCCGATGAGTCTCGACACCCAGCAGCTCTACATAGATGGTGGCCGTCTCGACGCCGTCTCGGGGGAGACATTCGCCACGATCAACCCCGCCACTGGTGAGGAGATCTGCCAGGTTCAGCATGCTGGGCCCGCCGACGTCGATCGGGCTGTGGCATCGGCCGCGGAGGGATTCGAGGCGTGGCGCCAGTTGTCTGGCGCTGAGCGGGGCCGGATCCTGAACCGCGCCGCCGGCCTGCTTCGTGACAACAACGAGGAGCTGGCCCGGCTCGAGGTCCTCGACACCGGGAAACCGATCCAGGAGGCTATTGCGGTCGATGTGCTGTCCGGAGCCGACGCCATCGAGTACTACGCCGGCCTGGCCGCGACCATCCACGGGGAGACATTCGACCTCGGCAATGCCTGGGCCTACACCCGTCGTGAGCCGCTCGGTGTCTGCGTCGGGATCGGAGCGTGGAACTACCCGATCCAGATCGCTTGCTGGAAATCCGCTCCTGCTCTCGCCTGTGGCAACTCGATGGTGTTCAAACCGGCCGAGCTCACCCCGCTCACCGCCCTCCGTCTCGCCGAGATCTACACCGCGGCCGGACTCCCCGATGGGGTGTTCAACGTCGTTCAGGGCGACTACCGCACCGGGGAGTCACTCGTGGCCCATCCCGATGTGGCCAAGGTGTCGCTCACCGGTGAGGTCGGCACCGGGAAGATCGTGATGGCCAACGCTGCGGCAACCCTCAAGCAGGTGACACTGGAACTGGGTGGGAAGAGCCCGCTGATCATCTTCGACGACGCCGATCTCGACAACGCGGTCTCAGCCGCCCTGATGGCCAACTTCTACACCCAGGGTGAGATCTGCTCCAACGGGACCAGGGTCTATGTCCACGAGGAGATCCATGACGAATTCCTCGACCGTCTGGTCACGCGAACGTCGAAGATGAAGATCGGCGACCCGATGGACCCCGATACCCATGTCGGGGCGCTCATCTCACGCGAGCACATGGACAAGGTTCTCTCTTACATCGAGGCCGGAAAGACAGCCGGGGCAACAGTCGTCATCGGTGGGGAGCGTCCCTCCGAGCCGTCCTTGGAGGGCGGCTTCTTTGTCGAGCCGACGGTGTTCGATGCCTGTACAGACGAGATGTCGATCGTCCGGGAGGAGATCTTCGGCCCGGTCATGGCCGTGCTCAGCTTCCGCGACGAGGACGAAGTCATTGCCCGGGCCAACGACACTCCGTATGGGCTGGCGGCGGGAGTGTTCACCAAGGACATCCAGCGTGCCCATCGGGTGGTCGCCAGGCTCGAGGCGGGGACGATCTGGATCAACAACTACAACATCACCCCGATCGAGATGCCCTTCGGCGGCTACAAGCAGTCCGGGATCGGCCGGGAGAACAGCCTGGTCACCATCAACCACTACACGCAGGTGAAGAGCGTGTATGTGGAGATGGGCGACGTCGAGGCGCCGTACTAGGTAGGAATCGGAGAGGGAGGTGAGGGAAGTGGCTGATCGCTTCCTGGCGGGCAGGACCGCCATGGTGACGGGTGGGGCGTCAGGGATGGGGCTGGCAATGGCTCAGGCGTTTGCCTCGCAGGGCGCCAATGTCAGCATCGGGTCTCTCCTCTCTGCCGGCTCGAAGACCGAAGGTGAAGTGGTCCACATCCCGGGTCAGGAGCAGATGAACCATGCCGTCTCGGTCATCGAGGGGGAAGGGGTTGAGTGCCTCGGCCTCGATCTCGATGTCACGTCCGACGATTCGGTCGAGGCATTTCATCAGGCCACAGTCGACCGGTTGGGCCCGGTCGACATCCTGGCCAACGCTGCTGGTATCACCGCCGAGCAAACCATCGTCGGGCATCCCGACGCGCTGTGGGACAAGGTGATCGACGTCAATCTCACGGGCACCTACAGGGCGATCAAGCGGGCGTTGCCCGGCATGATCGAGAGAGGGTGGGGCCGGATCATCAATATCGCCTCGACGGCGGCGTCGGTCGGTGCGGTCACTTCAGGCGCTTATTGCGCATCCAAGGCCGGTGTAGTCGGGCTGACCACGTGTGTTGCTCTCGAGGGTGCCCCGCACGGAGTCACCTGCAATGCGATCAGCCCAACCTGGGTCGATACCTCGTTTGGCCGGGAATGGATGTCCGACATCGCCGAGAAGCAGGAACACCGATCGGGGGAGGAGTACATCTCCGACGTGGAGAAGACCAACCCCCAGGGCCGTCTCATCTCCCCAACCGAGATCGGCGCCCTCGCCCTGTTCCTCTGCAGCGACGCCGCCCGCGGGATCACGATGGAGGACCTGCGGGTGTCGGCCGGCTCGCTCTGGTAGACGTTATCTGGATTTCTCACGCAGGAACCTTGTAATTGTCAGAGCCTGTCGATACAGTCGAACATATGTTCGATGTTGTGGAGACTTCGAACTTCCCCACCGAACCGCCTCTTGGGCTGATCGCTCCCGAGGATCTGGTCGACGAGTTGGCGTCGGCGTTTCG
>JARDZU010000039.1 GCA_029240695.1 Acidimicrobiia bacterium
AGGCCGACGAAGTAGAGGCCCGGTTGGTCAACGACGATCCCTCGTCGGTGAACAGGCTCCATCTCATCCTCCCCGAAAGTGGGGAGGTCGATCCAGGAGAAGTCCGGTCGGAAGCCGGTACACCAGATCACGTTGGCCACGTCGAGCGTCCGCTGATCCTCCAAGACGGGCAGCCCCTCCCGCACCCCCACCACCTTGGGAACTCTTTCGATTCCGGCGCCAACAATGTCCCGGGGTTTGATTCGGACTGCGGGTCCGGCGTGGCGAAGCAGCTTCGGTCGCACCCTCCGGCCGATCGGAGTGCTCACGGTAAGCACGCGGCCGAACATGAACATCACCAGAGGAATCCCAAAATGCCGTCCAAAGATGCCGTCGATGCGGAAAGGAACATGGCCTGGGTCCCTCCCCGACAGCCAGGTCGGATGCCCACTCGCCACCTCGATGGCGATCTCAGCCCCTGAGTCGTGTGCTCCTACGACGAGGACGCCTCCACTTCGAAGCTGTGAGGGGTTTCGATATTCGGCGGCATGCAGTTGGACGAGAGCGGGGTCGAGTTCACTTGCGAACTGAGGCAACCAGGGCCTCTCGTGGCTCGAAACCGCCACCACGACGTTTTCAGCCTCGAACCGACGGTCACCCGCCGTCACGAGGAACCGGTCGCCTAACCTCGAGAGGCCGTCCACCCTCACGCCCGTACGAACAGGCAGGTCGAAGTGAGCGGCATAGGCGGCGAGGTAATCGGCCATCTCGTCCTTGGTCGGAAACGACCTATCCGTGCCAGGGAAAGGCATCCCAGGCAGACCGTCGTAGCGGGCAGGGGTGAAGAGGCGAAGCGAGTCCCACCGGTTCCGCCAGACATCACCGATCCTCTCGTTTGCATCAATGATCACGAAGGGAAGACCACGCTGCGCCAAGTGATATCCGACCGCCAGCCCGGCCTGGCCACCACCAACGATCAAAGTCTCAAAACGCTCTGGCTTCCCCACGCCGGTCATCTGGTGGCTCCGTTTCACGATATAGGTTTACGCGCTGTAAACTCACTCTATCTGATAGATTTACATCGTGTCAAGTAGCGAGCCAGTCTACGGGGACCCGGAGACTCGAAGTCGGATTCTCCAGGCCACCTGGGAGCTCATCGAGGAAGGTGGTCCGGGCGTCAGGCTGGTCGATGCCGCCGACCGAGCCGGGGTGTCCCGCCAGGCCGTGTACCTGCACTTCGGTGACCGGGCCGGCCTACTTCTCGCGTTGGTCCAATACATGCCCGAGACCCTGGGTTTCCGAGAGCAGCTCGCCTACGTATTCGACGCTCCCACTGGTGCCGAGATGCTCGAGCGGGCGGTAAAGCTGCACAGCACCTACACGTCGAAGATCGACTCAGTCGCCCAGGTGCTGGAGGCGGCCCAGTATCAGGACGAAGAACTCGGCGCGGCGTGGAGGGACCGGATGGACGCCAGCCGAGTCGCCCACCGAGCAATCATCCAGCGCGTCGCCGACGAAGGCAAGCTCGCCGATGGCTGGACCGTCGACAACGCAGGGGATCTGTTCTACACGGTCACGATGAACGGACCCTGGCGCGAGCTCACTCGAGAACTCGGCTGGACACCCGAGCAATACGCCGAGAACCTGACCAGGATGCTTCGTCGCAGCTTCCTAACCGAATGACATCGCACTGACGACTTCTCGAAATCGCCCCAGGCCATGATCGCGCTGAGCACGCGCAGCGGCAGTCGTCCACGGTTCGACCACCTACCAAGGTCCTGACCAATTGCGAAGGTTGACGATCCTTTCGAAAGCCCTTTCGAGAGTCGGCAGTGCGTCGGGGCCCGAAGTTCGTCCCGCATCCGTACCATATGAGGACCAGAACGACCGGGAACAACCGCACTGAGCGGAGGCAGAAACCCATGCGACGGTTGGGATTCGGGCGGTTTTCCCTGGTCAGCGGATAACCCCAAGAGGGGTGATGTCGAACTCATATTCAGAAGAGGTCCGTCGGGGAGTGACCAGAGGCGGTGCGCGCCGCGCCGGTAATGACGGCGACAGATACAGCATCTGGCCCGTCACCGGCCTCACCGATCATCTCCGAGACATTCCGGCCTTTGAGACCGACAGCCCCTGCGATTCGGCCAACTAGTGGTGGGCCATCGGTTGATCAGTCATGATGGTGGTCGCCTTGCCACGCCTCCCAGCCTTCTCGTACGGCCAGATAGGCGATGCCTATCGCGGCGATCGGGTCGGCCCACCACCAGCCGAGTGTCGAGTTGAGGACCAGTCCTGCGAGGAGGATCGCCGACAGCCAGGCGCAGAGGAACGTCTCTGCTGAGTCGGCGAGCAGCGTCTGGCTTCCCATCCGGAGGGCGGTCTGTCGTTTAAACCAGGCCAATGTCGGCATGACGGCGAGCGAGACGGCAGCCAGAACGATGCCGACCGTCGACGTGTCCGACACGTCTCTGGTGATGAGGGTTCGAGTGGCCTCGATGGTCACGTAGGCGGCGAGGATGAAAAAGGTCACAGCGATCAACCTCAACGCCCGTCGTTCGCGTTCATCGTCGACACCACCGCGGAGCTCGGCCCTGAACTGCCAGACGACCACGGACGCGGCGACGACCTCGATGGTCGAATCGAAACCGAACCCGACCAGTGCGATCGAGCTGGCCGCCAGGCCGGCGGCGATGGCGATTATGGCTTCGACGACGTTCCATCCGATGGTCAGATATTCGAGCCACAGCCCGCGACGCCGCAGCGTGGTCTCGGTCTCGGTGTTCATCCTCAGTTCCCCGTCGTCTCGTAGTTGGGGCACAGGGCGATCTGGTCGCCGACATCTTCGAGGAGGTCCTCGGCGGCTCGGAGCAACTCGTATATCTCTTTGGTGGCGATGCGGTAGTAGACGGCGCGGCCTTCAGGGCGGTCTGTGACCAGCCCACAGTCCTTCAGACAGGCGAGATGCGCTGACACGTTGGACTGCGACGTCCTCAAGACGCCGACGAGATCGGTCACTCGATACTCGCCCGCGCCGAGAACCTGCAGGATTGCCAGCCGGGTGGGGTCGGCCAGCCCTCGGAACAGTTTGGCGCCCACTCCACGACCGGAGTCAAGGTCACCCCAATTCATCGCCACATATTGATGATATCAGCATATGGCGATGATCTTGTGCGTATCAGAATCGGCGTCGATGCTCCCCTTGCCTTGGCTGTAATGTCCGAATATCTGAGCTATTATTCAGGTGTAGGACGATACGTGGATGACGACTGAAGTCCCCAACGCTCATGGTCATGGTCCGCTGCCCGAACGGCTGTTGGGTCTGGAGGAGGCGCAAGATCTCGCCGAGCGGTTCAAGCTGTTGTCGGATCCGAGCCGGTTGCGGATGGTGTATGCCCTTTTGGAGGCGGGTGAGGTGTGCGTCAGTGACCTGGCCGGTCTGGTCGGGGTGAGCGAGTCGGCGACCAGCCACCAGCTTCGTCAACTGCGGTTGGCGGGTCTGGTCCGAGCGCGTAAGCAGGGCAGGGAGGTGTTCTACCGGGTGGCCGACACCCATGTGCGGCTGCTTCTCGATGTGGCGGTCGAGCATTATCTCCACGGCCACGAGACCGAGGCATGACCGCTGCGCATACCCACGTGCCGCGGGCGGGGCGGCGCCATCTACGTCCACTCACCATTGCTTTCGGCCTGGTGGTGGCGTTCATGGTGGTCGAAGCCGTGGCCGGGTACCTGACCGGATCGCTGGCGCTGATCTCCGATGCCGGGCACATGGCCACCGACGCCCTCGGTCTGGGTATGGCGCTGGCGGCGATCGTCGCTGCCGACCGGGCGTCATCCGGGAACGGACGGACCTTCGGTCTCTACCGGCTGGAGATCATCGCCGCCCTGGCCAACGCGGTGCTGTTGTTCGCCGTCGCCGGGTATGTCCTCTATGAGGCCATACAGCGCTTTCGGGATCCCCCCGAGGTGGCGACCACCCCGATGCTGGCGGTAGCGGTTGCCGGTCTGGTCGTCAACATCATCGGATGGCGGCTTCTCCGCAGCGGTGCTGCGGAGTCGCTCAACGTCAAAGGCGCCTACCTGGAGGTGGTGGCGGACCTGGCGGGGTCGGCCGGGGTGATCGTGGCAGCGCTGATCATGATCTTGACCGGCTGGGTCTACGCCGACCCGCTCTTCGCCGCGCTCATCGGCCTGTTCATCCTTCCGCGGGCTTGGCGGCTCGGACACCAAGCCCTCCGCATCCTCGTCCAGGCTGCGCCGCCCGGTATCGATCTCGATCGGATCCAGTCCGAACTCGGCTCGATCCCGGGTGTGCTCGACGTCCACGATCTTCACGTATGGACGCTCACCTCCGAGATGGACGTCGCCACCGTCCATCTCATGACCAGTCCCACCACCGATCCCCATCCGGTGCTTGATCGAGCTCGAGACATCCTTCAGGACAACCACGGGATCGCCCACGCCACCCTCCAAGTCGAACCCGACACCCATCAGGGCTGCTCCGAAGTCAGCTGGTAGGCGACACCGGTTCTCCCGCCTTCGTTTTCCGCTCGTCGACTTGCTTAGAGCATCGGCTTTTGCTCAGGCGGCGCAGCGTGAGGAGTGTTTCACGTCTTTGTGAACGCTGGGGCGGCCAGCTTGAGTGCTTCGGCCATGGTCAGGTAGGGGTGGAAGGTGTCGGCGGGCTCGTCGACGCTCGTCTGGTATTTGATTGCGAGCACCGCCGCTTGGATGACGTCACCGGCGCCGTCGGTGATCACCTGGTGGCCGGCTTCCCTTGCTTGGCTTTCGGAGGGTCCACCGGCGGCCCGATCCCGTCCGACAGGTGACGAATCCAGAACACCATCAGCTATTTCCCTGGCTCTTTCGAACACCCATTCGAGTGTTTCGGATGGCTGCGCGACCGGGATCAACTCGCACTGACCGGAGCCAAAACGCTTGCTACGGTTGGGTTTTGGGGTTGGGGTCCTGGGTCGCAAGTATGAGACGGCGGAGCAATGACGCTGCCTGGTCCAGTTGCTTTGGGTTCAATTCTTCTGACAGGTGTCGATGCTCCATCTCGAGGAGAGATGGGATGACTTGGTCGATGCGGTCGACGCCGGCGGGTGTCAGCAGTAGGAGGGTTCCTCGTCGATCGCCGGGATCTGCGTGCCGACTGATGAGGCCGAGTGTTTCCAGACGGTCCATTCGCTTGGTCAACCCGCCCGATGTGATCAACACGGAGCGAAGCAGGTCGCGGGGGTTGATCCCGTCAGCTCCCTCGCGACGGATCGTGGCCAGCACGTCGAAGTCACCCAGGGTCAGGTCGAAGGCGGCAAGGTGCTCCGCCCTCCTCGTCTCCAGTGCACGCGCGAGTCGAAAGACACGGCCGGTGAGAGCGAAACCGGTCGTGTCGAGGTCGGGGTAGATCTCGGCGAGCGTGGCCCGAATCCGATCGACCACATCGTTGTCGGCGGACACCTAAAGCCTCCTTCTCACTGGAACCCAGTATAGCCAGACAAATCTTGCTCGGAAGACTCTTGACAGCTTGTAAATAGGTATGTATAAATCTTCCTAGCAAGATATATAGGAGGAAGACATATACGAAACACACTGACAAGGAAATTCTGCCGCAGCAATCAAGCACCGACCCACACGAAATGAGGAACTCCAAATGAGATCGATCATCCGCCGCCATCAACTCGCTGCCTTCTTTGTCCTCGCCTTTGCCCTTTCCTGGTGGCCGTGGCCAGTCGCCCACCTCAACCCGGAGAGTGTGGCGATGATCCCGTGGGGACCCGCCATCGCCGCCGTGATTGTCTCGTTGGCTGCGACGGGGCGATCTGGCTTCATCCAGCTGATAAAGCGGATCGGCCGCTGGCGCGTGGAACCCAGGTGGTACTTGGCAGCCCTGGGCATCCCGGTAGCCGCGTGGGCCGTGAGTGCGGTGGTGTCGACCAGCTTCCTCGGTGCCAGCATCGACTCGCCTCTTAGCTTCGCGGATCTTGTCGTGTTCCCGATCAGCTTCATCTATCTGGCAGTGGTCAACGGTCCGCTGACCGAAGAGATCGGGTGGCGGGGGGTCGCTCTTCCCCGCATGCTCAAATCCCAGACACCCCTCATGGCAAGCCTCGTGCTCGGACTGGTGTGGTTCAGCTGGCACCTCCCCCTCCTTGTAACCGAGACCACTCGGCCGGTAGCCCCATTCGCAATATCACTCGTCAGCTTCTCCGTCGTCCTGACCTGGCTTCACCTCAATGCTCGGGAAAGCCTTCTGATAGCGATCATGTTCCATGCGGCTGTCAACACCGTCGCCTCCTTCGTCGTCCCGACCTTTGCCGAAGACGACCGGATCGGGGTTTGGTGGGTCTTTGTCGTGGCCATGGCCATTACAGCGGCACTCGTCGCCCGATCACGATCCTTTCGAAACGGAACGCAAACGACGACCGAGATGCCAAGCAAGGAGCCAGCGACGCTGCACCACTGAAGCGCTACGAGTGCGAGAATGGATCCCGGTCGGCGACCGGGATCCATCGCGTCACGGTCGAGCTGCCGAAAATCCTGTGGAGGATGAGCGGCAGCAGGACTGACGGGGTGGGAATCGCCGGGCGACGGAACCCGATCACCATATCGAGCCGATCGACTTCAGTGGCACCGGACTCGCATTGGTCGTCACGGGCGGACTGTACGATTTACTCATTCTGCACATTTGCTGATCGAACAGGGATCTCGACCCCGGTCATGGCGGCTGCCGAATCTGGTCTAGCGAGTGTGGGCTTTCATCGCTGAAGACCCTTTCGGTCACCCTTTCGAGGTGTCGGATGGCGACACCGAGGCCGACGCCGATCCCACATCCGTACCACAGGAGGACCAGAAACAACCGGGACCAACCCGAAACGATCGAAGCCAGAAACCCCTGCTACGGTTGGATTTCGGCCGGTTTTTCCCTGGTCAGCGGGTATCCCGAAATGGGGTGTTCTAGGGCTCATAACCCGAAGGTCGCGGGTTCAAATCCCGCCCCCGCTACTGAAAGCCCTGGTCAGCGAACTGCTGGCCGGGGCTTCTACCGTTTGCAGTCGTCTTCTCTCGGGTCTCTACGTTTCGTCCACCGTCTCTACCTGGGTTTTCGTCGGACCTCGGACCTTCGGGTTTCTGCTGCTCGCAGGTGGTGGCTTCGGCCGCTCCTCGGGAGTGCGATCTTGTTCCACCGGAACCGTGTCCTGATAAATGGCAGGGGCGTCGAAGAGTGCCACTCCTCCAGGCGGCTTTCCCGTTTCGACTAGAGCCCGGGTGGCGCTCATTGGAAAGCTCTAGAACTGACTGACCCTACATACATCTCGGGCTCCCTAGCCGAGGAATACCCTGACCGACCGCGAGGCACCGAGGAACTCCTCCGGGCATCTGGCGACGATCATCCGCCACGCCGAGAGGGGACCGGCAACCTCGCCAAGACCTGCCGTTTCTTCGGGATTAGCCGCCAGACCTTCTACCAAGGCAGACGATGTTGGGCTCCTTGAACTAGTAGAGGGCTCGGCGGCTCGAAATGTCACGAAGCGATCGTAAAGCGCCTGTTCTCACGGGTCGGATCGAGGTTGTTCGACGTGTCGCGAGCGCGAACCTCGACGCGATAGTCACCGTTCGCCATGTCTACCGTCGGTGTGTACTGCCATGTCGTCGAAGTCGCCCCAGGTGAGGCGACCGTGGCGTCGATCGCCACAAACGCCGCCTGGAACGTGCCGTCGGGCCGCATCCATTGCCCGGTGGCAATGTTGCGGATCGACACTTGGACCTGGCCGACTCCGACATTGTCCGTCGCCCCACCGGTAAAGGTGGGAGTGCGATCGTTCAGCACGGCGTTATTCGCTGGGAACGTGATCGTGCCGTCGGCCGGCTGGGTGTCTGCTGGCGTCGTGTTCACGGAGAAGTTCCGCGTTGCTCGGGTGGCGTCGACGTTGCTGGCGGCGTCGGTGGCGCCGACGCTAGCCAGGTACGAGCCGTCCGGCAGGGTGACCGACAGCGACCAGTTGGCCGACGTCGCACCGGGGTTGTCCAGGGTGGCGTTACGAGTGGCGAACGCCGGGCCGAACGTCCCGTCGCCCTGCAGCCACTGACTCGTCGCTGTGTTCTGGATGCCCACGTCCACCGTACCGACGGCCAGGTTGTCCGTCGTCGCCCCGGTCATGCTGACCGAACTCGTCGTGACGACCTGTCCGGCAGTCGGTGTGGCGATTGTCGCATTCGGCGCCGTGCCGTCCGGCGGGAGGACCTCTTGGATCAGTGCCTTCACCCGAGCGTCGACAGCGCCCTCGTAGTACTCGACGACGATCTGGTGGTCACCGGCGGGCAGCGTGTTTGTGTCCACGGTGCGCTCAGAGAACGCCCGGTCGAACCAGTCGTCCATGACGAGATCACCGTCGACGTATATGCGGATGCCATCGTCGCTGCCGCCCGTGATGCGCAGGATGCGCGGGGCGCTCAGCGTGTACGTCCGCGTCCAGCGGGCCGAGAAGTTGTCCGCCCCGACGGCGACCCCAGGGGGCCCACCAAGGCCGAAGTTGTCGTCGATGACGTCCTCGCAGCGGACCGTCGCCGGTGCACCTGACAGCGTCTGATTTCCGTACCAGCGGGCGAGCCACGGTTGGCTCGGGTCCGTGCAGCTAGGCGGGTCGATCACCTCGACGATCGCTTTGACCCGGGCGCCGCCGGCGTTCTCGTAGTACTCGACGCGGATCTCGTGGTCGCCGGCCGGCAGCGTGTCGGTATCGATAGTCCGCTCGCGGAAGCCGCCGTCGGCCCAGTCGTCAATCACGGCCTGACCGTCCACGTAGACGCGGATGCCATCATCGCTGCCGCCCGTGACTCGCAGAACTTGCGGCTCCGTGAGGGTGATCGTCTGGCGGTACCGGATCGAGAAGTTGTCCGGCCCGACGCCGGCGCCGGAAGGCGAACCGTCGCCGAAGTCGTCGTCGATGGTGTTCTCGCAACGCTGAGTTACCGGGTTGCCCGACAGCGACTGGTTGGAGAAGTACGACGTCGCCCACGGCAGGCTCGGATCCGTGCAGACCGGGTCGGAGACCAAGGGCTCGAACGTGGCGAGAACGCGGGCGTCACCGCCGTTTTCGTAGTAGTCGACTCGGATCTCGTGGTTACCGGCCGACAACGGGCCGGTCTCGACGGTCCGGCTGGTGAATCCGCGATCGACCCAGTCGTCGATTACGGCCACGCCGTCGATGAAGATCCGGATCCCATCGTCGCTGCCGCCAGTCACCCGCAGGCGCGTGCCGTCGGCGACGTTGAGCGTTCGAGTAAAGCGGATCGAGTACTGATCGTTGGCAAGCATCGTGCCTGGGGGCGCCCCGGTGCCGTAGTTGAAGTCGACGACGGCCTCGCAGCGCTGGCTGGCCGGCGAGCTAAGCGTCATGTTGGCGTGGTAGACGGCCTTCCAGGGAAGGCTCGGGTCGTTGCAGACGAGAGGGCCAGGCTCGGGGATGATGATCGGGCCGCCAGGCGCCTGGGTGGCGAACATGGCGTCAACGTTGTCCCAGTCGATCCCGCTGGCGCCGTTGTCCACAAGGGTCCACGTGGTCAGGTCGATGCCCCCGCCGGGACGGAGCGCGGCGCGGTTGAGGCTGCCATCGTTCATCGCGACGTAGAGCCAGTTGCCGGCCACCTCCATAGTGCGGGCGTTGGAGAAGTTGACCCCGGAGGACAGGTATTCCTGACTGCCGACGATGCCGCTCTCGATCGAGTACCAGCGCCAGAAAAGGCGCGAGTCGTTCGATTTGGTGTAGTAAATGCGCCCCTGGTCGTACGCCGCCGCGACCGTCTCGGCCACGCCGTATGGCTGGTCGTAGGGGGTCAAGTTGAAGTCGGCGTCGACATAGCCAACCGTCGTCGACAGGTTCGTCTCCGCGCCAAACGTGTTGGCATTGACGTTCATCGGGCGACGGAAGTAGGCGCCGGCCGCTCCGTAATAGACGAAGGTGTTGTTTTGGACGAAGCCGTCCCGGACCTGATTCCAGTCGACGCCAGTGCCGCTGATCAGGGTGGGCGTGCCGAAGGTTGTGCCGTCGAAGGTCGTGTTGTAGAGGTTGCCGTCGATGCTCAGGCGCAAGTTGACGGGCAAATTGATCTTCACCGGGGCCGGGTTGGCAAACGACCCGGCAGCCGTTGTCGACAGGACGGCGAGGCGCTGGCGGACGACGCCGTTGAAGAGCACAGTGTCGCTGCCGACGAACAAGTGGCTTGGGGTGTCGGCAAAGGCCTCGACGCCACGACCGCGGTCTCTGGTCGGGTTCCACGAGAGCGGGACACCGGTGTATGGGTCCACGGCGGAGATGCCGGGACGGGCAACGGCGCCCGGGCCGTCATTGTCCCCGCCAGGGCTGGGGTTGGCGTTGTTCGACCACCGCTGATGGCCACCGATATACACGGCGGCATCGGTGATATGAACGGCCCAGTGCGTGTCGCCCCCCGAGTGGCCGATCCACGTCGGGAGGAGGCCAGCGCCGGACATGACCGGCGGCAGCTCCCACCGAGTACTCGTGTCGCACAGGGATTGGTTGCCGAAGAAGGCCCCGGTCGTGTTGACAACGAAGTACTTGCTGTCCGGGGAGATGTCGATGCCTCGGATCCACGTGTCGTCGTAGACGCTGGCGCAGTCATTGACGTAGCCGTTCGTGCTCCAGTCAGCGACGGCGGCGGTCGCCCCGCCGAGGTCGATAACCGCTATCTGGTGCCGCGCTTGACCGGCTACGTCGACGAAGTTGCCGCCAATCACGAGCCAGCGGCCGTCGGCAGACGTCTCCAGCTCGATCACATACGGAGCGAACTCGTCGCGAGAACCGGTGACCGGCAGGTTGAACGACGCCAAGGGGGCGCCGGTGGTGGGATCGAGCATTGCCAGCCGCTCCCGAAATTGGCCGCTGACCTGACGGAAGTTGCCGCCGATCACCACGCGCCCGTTTGACAAGTCGAGGTCGCGCACGAGGTTGTTGACGTTCGGGTTGAACGTCGGGTCGACAGCACCGGTGGCGGCATCGAGCTTGACGACGCGGTTGCGCGTCACTCCGTTGACCGTGGTGAACGAGCCGGCGGCGTAGATGAACTGACCGTCCGGGGAATACTTCATTCCCTCAACGTTGCCGTTCAGAGTTGGCCGGAACGCCATGTCGATTTGGCCGGTGGAGACGTTGAACTTGAAGATGCCTCTCTGTGTGATCTCGGTGCCGGTCGCATTCCGGACCCGTGTGAACGTGCCACCGACGATCACCGAGTTGCCGAGGGTGTCGATGGCGTAAATCCGGCCGTCCATCACCCGTGGCTGGTTGGAGAGGGGGAACGGGCCGGGAACGACACTCTGATTGGCGTCAGCCGGGATCGAGATCCCCGCTATTACTGCAAAGGTCATCAGCGCAAGGACCGCGCCGAAGACCGAGGATCGACGCGAACGCGTCCCACTCGTCTTCATTTGTTCCTCCCACCACTCTCTAATAGCCCAGGGGGATTGTAGTGATCGCAAGGGCAATAGGGAAGCGGTTTCTGGCACCTCGTTGCTGAACGCGATCCGCCAGCGGTGCAGCGGCTCGAAGGCGAGCGAGCACCTGCTCGGTGGCGACATGCCTGTCGTGGCGCTGGGCGGTCATCGGCGACCGGCGGGCCGCACTGCTCGCGCTCGGGATCGCAGGGCCTTTCAGCCGGCCGTGACCGAGTGTTAGCCGCCGTTGTGGCAGTTGGTGGTGGCGTGAGTGATGGTGGCGTCGAAAAGAGTCCAGGCGTTGGTGGTGTAACCCGTGGGCATGTTGCCGATGAGGGGGAACGAGAGTCGGCAGGCGGGGGCGGGGGTGTTGTCGGCGAGGGGATCGCCGGGTGCGATGTTCCAGATGGTGGCGTCGCCGCCGGCGGTAGCGACGACAGTGGCGGCAGGCGGAGCGATCCCCCAGGAGACGGTGGTAGAGGGGTTGCGGAGGATGATGTTGCCGTTGAGGCCGGCGGCGGTGGGATGGCCCGGGTTGACGATGCTGATGGTGGAAACGGTTCTGGTGCCGTAGTTGCTGGTGGGGTCCGCAGTGAGGCCAAAGTCGTCCAGAACGTATGGTTTGGCCACCAGCACGGGGACCGTCACGTCGGGAATGTCGGCGTCAAGGGTGCCAGAAGCGATGGACGCGGTGACGATGACCAAGTCGTGCAGGGAGGCGTCGGGGACAGATGCGGCGTTGTCGTCGATCACAGTGACTTCGTAGCCGGCAGCGGTGAGGCGGTTGCGGACGGCGGTATCGCCGGCGGTGAGTGTCGTCGCGTCGCCCACCACCATCAGGATCTCGACGCTGCCGGAGGGGTTGTTCTCCACCGTGACGGTGACTGAGTCGGTATCGATCTGCTCGGCGTCGTCAGTCGCAGTCGCTTCCAAAGTGTGGTTGCCGTCGGCAACGGTGGCAGTGTCCCAGGTGGTCGACCAGCCGTCGCCCCCGTTGGTGTCAGTGCCGATCAGGCCACCATCCACCCGAAACTCGACCGATACCACCACCCCGTCGTCAGACGCTGTCGCCGAAACCGGCACAACACCCGCCACCGTCGACCCACCCACCGGCGCCGACCAACCCACCACCGGAGGATCGTCACTACCCCCGCCGGTGTTGACGTCGAGAGTCCCGCCGGGGTTGATGATCGACCCCGGCACGACCGGCAATCCCAGGAGCGACAACACCAGATTGGCGGCGTCGGCGTTACGGACCGGAGGGTTGGCGGCCGAGTACGGAGGCTGCGTGGTACCTGGGTTCGCCCGGTCGAGATTGAGTGCGTACAGGTCTACACCGCTGCTCACACCTGCCCCCCACACCGCGAACGGGATCGTGTAATTATTCGGGTTGGAAGCGTCGGTGTGAACCGTTCCCGTCCCACCGTGGTCTGCAGTGACGATCAAGACCGCGTTGGCGAGTTGAGGGTCCGTTTCGATGTCATTCATCAACTGGCCTAAGTAGGTGTCGACCTGTCTGACTGCTGTCAGGTACTGTGTCGAGCCCCACCCGTAATCGTGCCCGGCAAAGTCCGTCTGGCCGAAATGTATGAATGTCAGCCCTGCGGGATCGTTGGTGAGTTCCTGGCGCGCGGCGTTGACCATGGCTCCGAGGTTCGCCTTTAGATAAGTGTCGATCTTGTCGCGACCGTTGTCTGCGCCCACGGTGTCGGGTGCGCCCGAGGCGGCATCCCAAGACCGATCGAAGAAGGCCATCTTCGTCTTCTGCGTGTAGAAGCTGGTCGCTAAGCCGTGGTCGTGAGCGACGTCAAAGATGCTCGAGATATAGGTGCCGGCATGACTGTGGATGGTCGATCCGTCGTCCACATTGAAGTCGACTCCGTGCCCGTTTGGACCAGTGGCCGGCCGGCCCGTGAATAACGATGTGTGGTTCGGAAAGGTCTGGGTGAATTCGACGATCGTCCTGGCATTCAACGTCGTCGCACCCTCCGCCACCAATCGGTCCCAATTTGGTGTGGCGGTGGCTCCGAGCGCTGAGCTGGCTAGACCGTCAACCGAGACAAGGATCACGGGCCCTGCCTCGTCGGCCCGGCCCGGCGCGATGGTGACAGGGTTCAGCCCAATCAGAACGACCGCAGCCGTCAGAACAGCAGCACGAACTCGCCTGCCCACTTCGCTCCTCTCCCCGGCCTTCGTGGAGACAGTAACTTGCCCTTCAGGGAGGCGCCAGAGCCAAATCGGGCAGTTCGGGCAGCTCCGCTCGCGAGTTGTCCTCCGCTACGTATCCTTATGTTCGATGGCGGAGTGGAGTTGGGAGTGGGTTTGAACGCGCGCTGGGTTGTTCCCGCGCTCCTCATCGTGTCAGCTTGCCAACAGGGCGGGACTCCGACCATCCCCACTTCGGATACGTCCGAACCGGCGACTACTCGAGGAACCACCTCGTTGCCGAGCACGCCCGGAGCCTTCTCCGACACGACGATGCAATCCGGGGAGCGACGCGATCCTCTGCAATGGCCTTATCCCCCCGATTCCATCTGGAATCACCCCTTGGGTGCCGAAGCCGAACTGGTGCCACTCAACATGGAGATCCCCAGGGACAGGACCCTGAATATCGAGGAGGACATTCTCATTATTGCCCCGGAGGCAGCACCCAAGTCGATCATTGCGCATGACGCCGCCTGGCGAGACGGTGTCACTCGGTGCGGCTCCCGCACAGGGGAAGTCCTTGCCGAAGCCCTACCGATTCCTGAGGGTTGGCATACCGACCCCGGCTATCACGGTGTGAAACCCAACCATTCGGCAGCCATCGTCATGCCAGACCTGACGCTGTTCGAGACGCAACCATTTCATATCTGCCCTGACGGGATAGCTGTGTCTCAATACACCAACGAAACTTGGCAAGGTGACTCCCTTCTCACCGGCGGGATGGGCGGCCATCCTGACGGCGGCTCACATGGGGGGTCGTTCATGACGGCATTCGGCGGCACAATCAGACTCGGCGAGTGGGTGCCGGGCGGAAACATACCCCACACCCTCAAGTTCGAGGTCCATGCGATCGACGTGCTCTCATCCAGCAGTGAGGGTTTCAGGTGGCCCGCCCTGCGTGCCGATGCCGGTTACCAAAACGGGTACGGAGGGAGTGTCCCAGAAGCCAGGATGGGCGCCCTGGTGGCCCTTCCGCCGACCTACGACCTCGCCAGTCTGGAAACCGAACCGGCAAAGATCGTCGCCACCACCTTGCAGCGATATGGCGCTTACATCGTCGACGGAACCGGGTGGAGCACTGCGGCATTTGCGGTCGAGTGGAGCCCGGCGGGGCGAGTCCGCGATGAGTTCCAAGAGATGTGGGGGTTCCCGATGGTTGGTGATATCCAGTCATCCTCCGGCGAACAGAAGGACTTCCTCGAGGACATGATCCAGATCTACCGGGGACTCCATGTCGTCGATGACAATGCACCGGACTCAGTCGGCGGCGGAGGTCCGCGTATGGCCACGTGGGCTCCCCCTCTAGCGGACCGCTCGGACGGCTGACGGGGATAGTTTCTAGCGAGGGGTCACTTTCACGCCATCGCGCCGCCGCATCCATTCGATGTAGATGGTGATGGCGATCGCAGCCAACGGCGCTTCCGAGCTGCGCCTCCACCAGGTCCCTAATCCGCCTGGGATCAGCGCCTCGATTCCGCCCTGTGCGAGCCAGACGCCGATCAGGTTGACTGCTAACCAAAGCCAGAGAATCCAGCTGCGAACCCTTGGCTCCGCGGGCACACCATTCACCGGGTCACCGCAGGTCCGAGGGATGATCACGTCGAAGTAGAGCGGGAGCAAGAGAGCAGAGCTGAATGCCTCTGCGTGAAGGTCGATAGTGGTGAACAGGTCTGGTCCCAAAACCTCTTTCACCGGCCCTTGGAACATGAGCGCATGGCGGAAGCCAATCCCAACGTAGTAAATGGCCCTGACCCATCCGGGCTTGAGTTTGGCGCAGCTAACGCTTCTGGAAACCCCCTCGTCGGCTCATAACCGGTGAAGCCTTCATCGGTTTTGAGATGATGCGAGCGTCGCTCTAATCGAATAGGACCTCGGGGACGAACCGAGAGAACGTCACCTTCGAGACAACCTCGGCCGACGCATCGACGGTCACCGGTGCTGTTCGTTGAGGCCCGCGTCGATGCACTAGCGCGTTTGGGTGGTTTTCGCGTTGTACCTCGCGGGCCAGCATCACAAGGCTCAGCGTCTGGCATGATCCGCGGCGGGAGGTACACAATGCTATCGGGCGAGACTCGTTGTATGATTTTGTAAAGGGGGAAGCCGATCGGGCCGGCGAACACCCTCGGGGGAACAGCGGCACTGGAGAAGGTGCGCTTGCTGCCGCTGACGTTCTTGCCTGGCGGCTGCCCTCAATAGAACTGAATAGCGAGTCGCTGGATGTCGACTTGCGAGTGCAGGACCACCCGAAGGTCGTTTCGCTTCGACCGGTGCGGCCCGGGGCGATGTACATCGCAACCGACGAGGGTCTGCTCGGGGCCTCGAGATTGCAACTCGGCATCAAGCGATTCCTCGACATCGTCATCGCGGTGATTGCCCTGGTCCTGTTGGCTCCGCTGATGGCTGTGATAGCCATCGCGATCAAGGTGTCGGCACCCGGGCCTGTCTTCTTCGGTCAGGAGCGGGTGGGTCGCAAAGGCGAGCGGTTCCGCCTTCTCAAGTTCCGCACGATGTCCGTTGACGACTCGGGCCCGCTCGCGGATCGAGAGCTGGTAAACGAAGTCGACGGGCCGGTGTTCAAGATGCGCCGCGACCCCCGGGTGACGAACCTGGGCTTCTACCTGCGCAAGCTGAGCTTCGACGAGATTCCACAGTTGGTGCATGTCATCTCGGGGCGTATGAGCATCGTGGGACCACGTCCGCCCATTCCAAGTGAGGTAGATACGTACAACACATGGGAACTGCAGAGGCTCGAGGTCAAGCCCGGTCTCACCTGCATCTGGCAGGTCAGTGGTCGTTCCGATCTCGACTTCAATACCTGGATGCACATGGATATCGAATACATCGCCGAGTGGAGTCTCGGGCTCGATCTTCGCCTAATAGCCAAGACGCTGCCGGCCGTCATCAGTGGGCGAGGTGCCTACTAGTGGGGGATGCTTCGCTCAGTCCTGAAAACAACAGGTCGAAATGGGAGGGGAAGTCGAAATGGGAGGGGAGTCGGGGTGGGATGGGCAGGTCGTCGAGTTATTGTGTGGTTCGCGTCGGCTGCAATGGTGGGGAGTGGCCGGACACGACCATGTCTATGAGCGATTCTCATTGCAGACGCACGACGGCTCCTCTGACCCAACTAATGGCATCCGGCAATTTACCGTCGGAACCGGCGGGACCGAGTTGACCGCTCTCGGGTCTTCGGCACCGAACAGCGAGGTTGGCATCGACGACGCGCATGGGGTGCTGAAACTCGACTTGTCGAATGGATCGTACGCCTGGGAGTTTGTTTCAGTAGCAGGGAGCACCGCGAGTGATTCCGGTAGCGACGCCTGTGTTGACCCGTCCAGCTGAAGCTTTCTCCGTGCGGATGCCGGGTCTGGGGTCGGGGTGAGAATCCTGCATGTAAACAAGTTCCTGTACCGACGAGGTGGGGCGGAGGCTTACATGATGGATCTAGCCAAACTGCAGGAGTCCGCGGGTCATGAAGTTGGCTTTTTCGCCATGGATCATCCTGAGAACGAAGACTCGGAGTACCAGTCTCTCTTCCCGTCACACGTCGAACTGAATCCTCCGCCACAAGGAGTGGCTGAACGCCTACGGGTGGCAGGGCGCGTCATCTATTCGCAGGAGTCCCGTGAGAAAATCGAGAAGGTTTTGGATCTGTTCCAACCAGACGTGGTTCACCTTCACAACATCTACCACCAGTTGTCACCTTCGATTTTGACGCCCATTGCCGAAAAGGGTGTACCCGCCGTTATGACCCTGCACGACTATAAGCTCGCATGCCCGACCTATCAGTTTCTTGATCACGGAGAGATCTGTGAGGCATGCATCGGAGGGCGGTTCCGCAACGCCGTCATGCGCAGGTGCAACGACTCTTCGATCAGCAAGAGCGCCCTGTCTGCCCTCGAACTGCGCATACACCGATCAGTCGGTTCCTATGAACCTATCGACATCCTGGTTTGTCCGAGCAAGTTCATGATGGACAAGATGTCACAGGCGAACGTGTTCCCAGAGCGCCTGGTTCACCTCAACCATTTTGTGGATGTTTCTGGCATCGCAGCAGCGGATCGTCCTGGCGCAGGCGTCATATTTGCCGGCCGCCTGTCGTCAGAGAAAGGAGTTGACACCTTGATCAACGCGTTGGCTGAATTGGGTGGAGGTGTCGAGCTCTCGGTCGTCGGAGAGGGACCCGAACGTGGGGTATTGGAAGGCTTATCTGCGAGTGCCGCTCCAGGTCG
>JARDZU010000040.1 GCA_029240695.1 Acidimicrobiia bacterium
AATACAGGTTGAATTGTGGAGCTGACGCCTGGGAGGCACCGATCAGGAACAGTCCACAACCACTAATCTTTGACCATGCCACGTGCCATATGGAAGGGCGCCATCAACTTCGGGCTGGTCACGATCCCCGTGGGTCTCTACACGGCAACCGACAACAGGACGCCCAAGTTCAAGCAATTGCGCAAGACCGACCACTCGCCGATCCGTTACAAGCGGGTCGCCGAAGCCGACGGCAAGGAAGTGGAGTGGGACGACATCGTGAAGGGCTACGAGTTCGAAAAGGACCGGTTCGTCGTGTTCACCGACGACGAGCTCGACTCGACACATCAAGACGGCAACAAGCTGGTCGACGTGGTCCAGTTCGTCGACGAGTCCGAGATCGACCCGATGTTCTACAAGTCCGCCTACTACCTGGCGCCGGAGAAGACCGGGATCAAGGCCTACAAGATCCTGGAGAAGGCCCTCGAGGACAAAGGGCGGGTCGCCATCGCCAAGGTCTCGATCCGGGAAAAGCAACAGCTGGCCACCCTCCGGGCCAAGGACGGCGTCATCGTCATGGAGACCATGTATTGGCCGGACGAACTGCGGGAGGCCGAGTTCGAAGAGCTCGACGCCGAAGTCGAGATTCGACCGGAAGAGGTGAAGATGGCGGCGTCGCTCATCGACAACCTGACCCGCCCCTTCGAGGCGGAGGACTATGTCGACAGCACCCGCGAGGCGATAGAGGACCTGGCGGCCAAGAAAGTGGCGGGCGAGGAGATCGTGGCCACCGTGTCACCGGAGCCGACCAAGGTGGTCGACCTGCTCGAAGCGCTCAAGGCTTCGGTCGAGGCGACCAAGACCAAAGAGACGAAGACCGCCAAGGCTGGCTAGCTGGCAATGTCAGCTTGGGCCTTCCTCCGCCCACGTCACAGACGAAGGGTCGGCCATCTCCACACCCTTGTAGACAGGCGCCCTCAGGTGGAGGTCATGGGTCCATTGCTTGTATTCCACGTCGACCACGATCCCCGGTTCCACCCAGACCGGCTTGGTCGGCTTGGGAAGGATGACGTCGTTGTGGAATGGGGATGTCGGTCGCTCGATCTGGCGGAGATGGGTGGCGAAGACGCCGAGGGTGGCGTCGTCGAAGCCCGAGCCCACGGCGGCAATCCAGCGAAGCCCGTCGTCGTCATGGAGACCAACGAGAATCGAGCCGAAGGTGGACGCCCTACCGCCTTCGCCGGGAAGATACCCGCCCACCACCGCCCGCAGCCTGCGTCGCACCGACACCTTCCGCCAGTCCGGCGATCGTCGACCTGGCAGATATGACGACCCGAGCCGCTTTCCGACGATGCCCTCGAGGTCCGATGCCATGGCGAACTCGAATAACGCGTGCCCGTGCTCCGGCGTCGGCGTCGGGACCACGATCGGTGAAGGTAGGGCGAGATCCATCAGCCGCCCGACTCTCTCCTCATAGGGGCGGGCGAGCAGGCTCTCATCCGAATACAGCAGGTCGAACACCACGAAATTGACCCCGACGTCGGCCTTGGTGCCCCGGCCACCAAAACCTGTGCGCTGCTGGAGGTAAGAGAAGGAGGGCTTTCCGTCCTCGTCGAAGGCAACAACCTCGCCATCGACTGCCACCCCATCGGGAAGGGGCAGCGCGGACAGCTCGGGAAACGGCCCGGTCAGATCGAGCCCCCGTCGAGATCGAGCCCGGATCCGCCCATTGTCGGCTGCCAAAACGGCGCGATAGCCGTCCCATTTCAACTCGAACCACCAGCCGGGATCGTCGAATGGAACCTCCACCCTCGTCGCCAGCATCGGCTCGATGTCGGGGACCCTCAACCCGCGGAGATCTCCTCGCGGACCAGGCGGTTGACGAGCCCCCCGTCCAGGTCCTTGCCATGCTCTTTCATCAGTTGACCGGTCACGCGCCCCGCCGCCTTCTCGTCGCCGGCCACCCCGAGTTCCTGGATCGTCTTCTTGACCAGATCCCGCGTCTGTGCCTCGTCGAGCTTCTGGGGAATCCAGCGCGACAGGTATTCGACCTCGTAACCCAGCTTGGCAGCCATGGCTGCCCCCCGTTCACCGATATCCAGATATTCCTGGCGTGTCTTGTCCATCTTCTTCACGTAGGCGCCGATCACGCGCCGGTACAGGTCGTCGTCCAGCTCCCCGGAGAAGCCTGGCTCGCTCCGCGCCACCGAGATCTCGGTCTCGATCTGGCGAATGACGTCCCGGCGCGGGGCATCCTGGCCCCTCATCGCGTCACGAAGCTCGCTGGCAAGCTCTTCTCTGATACTCATGGGTCTCTCCGCAGGGCCGAGGCGACGACGGCCGGATCGTCCGTAATGATGCCCGACACCCCGAGACCGGCCAACTCGATTACGCGCTCCGGATCGTCCACGACCCATGGGTAGACACCGAGGCCTGACTCGACAGCATGAACCAGTCCGAGCGTGGGGAGGAAGGCCGAGGGAACCAGCGCCGGGTGCCCTACGTCGAAACATTCGTCGATGGCGACATCGATATCACCCCGGCCGCCGATGAGGACACCGGTCGCCACATCGGGGAACACCCGGCGGACGGCGGCGAGGGTCTCCCAGTTGAACGAGGTCACGATGTCCCCCGGCCGGGCACGTTCCGCCGCCTCCAATGCAAGACGGTGATCTGGCTCGAAACCGGGCTCGTGGGGCATGTTCTTGATCTCGAACTGGAAGGACGTGCCCGGGATCGCTGCGATCGCCTCGTCGAGAAGTGCCGGCCGGTGGCCGTCACCCAGATCGAGCTCGCCCAGGACGGACCAGGGGTGATCGGCGACGCCGAGGCCACCCAATTCTGGATCGTGGGAGAGGACGAGTTTCCCGTCACTGCTGCGCCGCACATCCGTCTCTACCGATCCGGCTACAGAGGAGGCAGCGAGAAAGCCGGCGAGTGTGTTGTCGGGGAATCGGCTCGGCCAGCCCCTGTGGCCGATCACCACCGGTTGGTCGCTCAACTGGCTCCTTCGAAGAAAACCATTTACAGACGGAGAAAGTGACAGTATCGTTCGCCCCCGGAAAACCACCGTTCCCAAGGAACTCACTTCTCACGGAACGCTTGTGAAAAAGATCACAAACTGAGGAACATCTTGCTCACCACCACAACCACCATCATTACAGACTGGCGGGATCTCGCAGATTGCCGGGATTCCGAGCCGACTCTGTTCTTCCCGGTCGGCACCACCGGACCGGCAATCGACCAGATCGAGGCTGCCATCGCCATCTGCATGACCTGCCCCGTCCAGGAGAGTTGTCTCCAGTACGCCCTCGAGACCAATCAGGAGTCAGGCGTCTGGGGTGGCTACGCCGAAGACGACCGCAGACGCCTACGCAAGCGGTGGCTCGCCGAACGACGCAGACGCGCCGTCTAGACAGCCGGGGCGAATCCGACCGAAGGTCCGCCCTCGGCGGCCTCGATCTCGACGAACGAGATCGACTGCGCGGGAACACCAACGGTCCGGCCCTTGGTGTCGATGAACCAGGCGAGTCCGCCGTCGGCAACCGCTCGCTCCACCTCCGTCTGAAACGGCTCCACGTCTTCGACTTCGATCTCCACGACCTTGCCCGTGTCGGCGATCCCGATGCGAACTTTCATGTTTGGCACTGTAACCCTCTTCTCGACGCTCTCCCGATGTCGTAATCAGTGGGTATGGCATGGGGGAAGCGACTCACTTTCGCCACCGTGCTGGTCATGATCGGCTCGGCTGCGGTCGCCGAGCCGGCAGGGACCCCCACGTTCGTGCCGGTGGCGCTCGGCGAGGGCCCGGCTCCCAATCGGTCCGTCGTCGTCCAGCCCGGGGACCATCTGTGGCAGATCAGCGCCACTCATCTCAAGGGGATCCTCGACCGTCCCGCCGAACCTGGGGAGATCGACCCCTATTGGCGGGTCGTGATCGAGACGAACCGGGCCTCGCTCACCTCCGGAGATCCGGACCTCATCTTTCCTGGTGAGGTGATAAGGCTTCCCGAGGTGGGCTAGCGGTCGGCCACGAACCGGGCGACAAGGCCCTCGTGGGTGCCCAGGTAGAGCTCGCCGGCGGAGTCGACACCGAAGGTGTTCACCTGCCCCAGCGTGCCCAGGTCCTCGGTCCAGTCGCGCTCCTCGGTGACCTGGCCACCGACGTACTTGAACGATCGGATCCACTCCGAGCACCAATCGCTGTAGAAATACGTACCGGTGAGCTCGGGGATAGCCGCCCCCCGATAGACGTACCCACCGGTTATCGAGCATCCCTCTTCGTGGCTGTAGGTGATGACCGGGGATGTGTAGTTGGCCAGGTCGCAGTCCTGGACGTGGAAGCATCGAGTCCCCTCGACGTCCGACCAACCCAGGTTGAACCCGCCCTCCGCGATCGGGAGGACATTGATCTCCTCCTGGTCGGCGTGTCCCACATCGGCGATGTAGATCAGACCGTCCACGGGATCTATGGAGAACCGCCACGGGTTCCGGAGGCCGTAGGCCCACACCTCACCGGCCCCACCCTCGTCCACGAAGGGATTCTCTGGCGGGATCCCATAGGGGTCGCCACCATCGACGTCGATGCGGGAGACAGCGCCGAACATGGTGTTCGGGTCCTGTCCCTGGTCCCTGGAGTCGGCGCCGTCGCCCATCGACACGTACAGATAGCCGTCCGGGCCGAAGGCGAGATTGCCGGCGTAGTGACGGATGTCGGTCGCGTCCGGTGGCTGCTCCAACTCGATCAGGACCCTCTCGGTATCGGGTGAGGCAATGTTGGGATCGGACACCGAGACCTGGAACTCGGAGAGCTGGCGGCGGCCCCCCTGGTCGGTGTAATAGACGTAGAACCTTCCGTTGTTGGCGTAGTCGGGGTGGAAGGCGAGACCCAGCAGGCCCTGCTCGATGCCGCCGGCGAGGACCCGGTCCGTGAGATCGAGGAACGCGGTCTCCTGCAGCTCACGGTTGGCGTCCATCATGAGGATCACGCCGAATCGCTCCACGATGAAGAGGCGCTCGTCCCCCGGGGGAGTGGTGATGGCGGTCGGTTGCCTTACATCCCCTGTCAGCGTCTCCAGGCTCACTCCCTGCAGGGCGGGCAGGTTGCTCCCGGTGGTGGTCGGACCGCCCGGCACCGTGGTTGCTGATCCGCCCGTCGTCGTCGACCCGGTGCCCGGTGGCGTCGTGGTGGTAGTGGCGCCCGCTACCGGTGGCTCGGTGCCCGCAGGACCGGCGCCCTCGCCCTCACCCCGGAGAAAGAAGAAAGCGATCACGAAGATAGCGACGAGCGCTATCACTAGGGCGCGGAGCCTGGCCTGGGCTGTCGATGCGGGTTGGCGATGGCGAGCGGTCACGAGGTCGGGAGTGTAGGAAGCAGGGCCCGACTCGTCCCTGTCAGGCGTTCTCGCCGAGGAAGATCTCCGATACCGATGAGTCCATGAAGATCGCCTGGAGTGTCTCGGCCAGGATCGGCGCGATCGAGAGCACCTGGAGCTTGTCCAGCTCGAGCACCTCCGGCGCCACCGGGAGCGTGTTGGTGACTATGACCTCCTCGACCGGTGCGTTCTTGAGGAGGTCGAGCGCAGGCTCCGAGAAGACACCGTGGGTGGCGGCGATTCGAACACTGAGCGCTCCCTGGTCGCGCACCATCTCCGCCGCGTTGGTGACTGTGCCGGCGGTGTCGATGATGTCGTCGACGATGACCACGTGCCGCCCATCGACCGATCCCGCCAGCTCGAGAGCCTCAGAGACGTTGTGGAGGAGGGGATCGCGGCGTTTGTACACGAATGCCACCGAGGCGTCGAGGAAACGGGCGTAGCGCTCGGCGCGCTTCACACCGCCCGCGTCAGGCGAGACCACCGTCGTCTGCCCGTTGAGTTTCTGAGACAAGTAGTCGGTGATGATCGGGAGGGCAGTCAGCGAGTCGAAAGGCTTGTGGATGAAGCCCTGAAGCTGCCCCGTGTGGAGGTCGACGGACACGAGACGGTCGGCGCCGGCCGTCATGAAAAGGTCGCCAACGAGTCGGGCGGTGATGGGCTCTCGCGGCCTGACCTTCTTGTCCTGCCTCGAGTAGCCGAAAAACGGCATGACCGCCGTGATCCGACGTGCCGACGCCCGGTTGAGGGCGTCGATCGTTATCAACTGCTCCATGATGTTGTCGTTGATCGGCTCGCAGTGACTCTGCATGACGTAGCAGTCCGCCCCGCGGACGCTCTCAGCCGGCCTCACATAGATCTCGCCATTGGCGAAATGGGAACGCTCGAGCTCGCCCAAGGAGACACCAAGGACCTCGGCGACCTCTTCCGCAAGGGGGATGTTGGCCCCCCCGGTGAAGAGCATCATTCGATTGCGGGAGACAATGTCCAATTCAGTCCTCGGTTTCCTTGGCGGCCTGTCTCTCTGCGCGGCGCTGAGAGTAGCCGGGGAAATCACGCTGCTCCGTGCGCTCCAGGGCGAGGGCACCTTCTTCGACGTCGTCGGTGATCACGGACCCGGCGCCGGTGACAGCGTTGTCGCCGATGGTCAGCGGGGCGACCAACATCGTGTCAGATCCGATGAAAACGTCATCGCCGATGATGGTCTGATGCTTCTCGTAGCCGTCGTAGTTGCAAGTGATCGATCCGGCACCGATGTTCGACCTCGCCCCCACCGTGGCGTCACCGAGATAGGCGAGATGGGGTGCCTTGGCTCCTTCGCCGAGGGTCGTGTTCTTGGTCTCGACGAAGGTACCGACCTTGGCACCCTTCTCCAGGACCGTCCCCGGTCGCAACGATGCATAGGGGCCAACCTCGCAGCCCTCCCCCACGACGGCGTTTCGAAGCACCGCATACCAAACCGTGGCGCCGCCCCCGATCGATGAGTCGACGGCGAAGACATCAGGTCCGACCTGGGCACCGGCTGCAACTGTCGTGTTGCCCTCGAGGTGGACCCCCGGGTAGATCTTGGCCCCGGGCTCGACGGTGACGGTGTCGTCGACGTAGGTGCGATCCGGGTCGAGCATCCAGACTCCTGACTCCATGAGTCGCTGGTTGGTTCGGGCCTGCAACAGGTGCCTGGCCTCCGTGAGTTGGTCCTGAGAGTTGATGCCGATCACCTCCTCGGGTGTCGTCTCGACAGGTTCTAATCGCTCGCCTCTCCCTACGAGGATTCCGACGACGTCGGTCAAGTAGTACTCGCCCTGGGAATTGTCGTTGGAGAGGCCGCCGAGCGCAGCGATCAGGTCCTTGGCCCTGAAGGCGTAGGCCCCGGCGTTGATCTCGCCGATGGCGCGCTGGTCGTCGTCCGAATCGCGCTCCTCGACGACCTCGACCACCACGCCGCCGTCGCGTATCACCCGCCCGTAGCCGGTTGGGTCCTCGAAGACGGAGGTGACCATTCGGGCGGCGACGTCGTCGGAGCGATCGGCGAGACGAGCGAGCAGCTCGTTGGTGAGCAGCGGCATGTCACCGTAGAGCACGACGATCGTGTCCTCGGGCGCGACATCACCCAGAGCATCGAGTCCCACACGTGTCGCATGGCCTGTGCCCAGTTGCTCTTCCTGCAATGCAGGGACTACGTCAGGAGGCAGGTGGGAGACCACCTGTTCGGCGCCATGGCCAACGACGACAACCGTGCTCGCCGGCCGGAGTGGGCGGACGGCTTCGAGGACCCAACCAATGAGAGTTCGCCCAGCTGCCATGTGAGCCACCTTGGGGAGGTCGGACATCATCCGCTTCCCTTGCCCGGCGGCGAGGATGACGACATGGATCGGCAACGGCACCTCTCTAAACGAATTGACGCTGGGGGGGCAGGACTCGAACCCGCTCTTACAGGACCAAAACCTGCCGTGCTACCGGTTACACCACCCCCCAAAGGGCTTGGAGGCAGGTTAACGCTGACCGCTCTTGCAGGAATAGCGCTCGGTCGGGCAGGGTCTGTTGACCGGTCACTCAATAGTAAGTATTTTGCATTGTGCAGGACAGCTCCCTGTGCCTGTTGCTTGGTTTGGGAGCCAAGCCTTTGAAACTGAGGAGTGAGGCAATGATCTTCAAACCGAGACGTCAACGAATGCTCGCCCTTCTATTGGTCCTCGGGCTCGTGATGGCCGCATGCGCCAGCGAAGGCGGCGACACGAGCACGACGGTCGGTGGCGGAACCGACACGACCACCGGGGGCAGCACCGACACCACAGCGGCTGGCGGAGAGGAGCCCGCTGGCGAGGGCGACCTTCTGGTCTGGGCCTCCCGTGATTACTACATCCCGCCAGATCAGTTCGCCAGTTTCACCGAGGAGACGGGAGTCAACGTCACATTCGACATCCAGGCCAACGACGACATGCTCCAGCAGATGCTCCGGATGCGTGACGCCGGTCAGCCGCTTCCCGACATCCTCGGAGCGGAAGACTCTTTTCTCATCGAGACCTTCTACGACGCCGGCCTGATCGAGTCCCACGACGACATCGCTGCCCAATGGGAGGAAGAGGACCCCGAGCAATACGGTCTGCTCCTTCCCTTGGTCTGGGAGGAGACGGCCCTCGACGATGGCACCAAGACCGGCATGTCGGTCACGGCCAACTTCGACATCCTCTACTACAACTCCGCCTGGTTCGAGGAGGCCGGGGTCACCGTGCCTTTCGACTCACTCGACGCCGTTCTCGAGGGGATGCGGGCGATGAAGGCATCCCGGCCCGACGGCATTCCGCTCACCGTCCAAGCCCGGGCTGGAGACGGGGTAACGACACTCAAGACAGTGCTCGCCGCCTCCGGCACGCCGTTCGAAGGACCGATCCCCGATCTCACCTCCGAGGGTGGCATCTACACCATCAACTGGTTCCTCCAGGCAGCTGCCGAAGAGTTGCTCCCGCCCGAGGCCATCGCCTGGGGTGAGGACGAGGCCCGTGGCGCGTTCATATCCGGTGATGCCGGGCTCATCCTCGACGGGTTCACGACCGCCGGTGACTTCAACGACGTCGGCGATTTCACCTACCCGGACGTCTGGAATCTGACCCCGGTCCCGGTCGCGGAAGGCGGCGTTGCCCTGAACGCGGCGCGTACCTGGGCCGTCTTGGCAGGGTCCGAGAACCCGGATGCGGCAGCGCTGATCCTTCGCTACATCGCCGATACCGAGAACTTGGTGGCGGCGGCCGGCAACGGTTCGGTGCCCATGCGTCAGACCGAGGCGATCAACGACCCCCGGCTCCAGGAAATCTGGCCCTTCTTCACCGAAGAGGTCAAGGAGGCCTATCTGAACAGCACCCCGACCCCGGTCGGCGAGAACGCTGGCGAGGTAGAGGCCGTCCTCGAGCAGATGTTCGGCGAGATCGTCGTCGGGACCGAGAAGACTGCCGAGGAGCTGGCAGCCGAATACCAGCCACAGCTGGACGAAACGGCGCCCTGACCCGGCCACCGTGTCGTGACAGACACACCCACGTTCACGACCCCGTGAACGTGGGTGTGCCATGCTCGGGAGTGGTGTCTCGAAGAGGCGTCTGAATGACCGCGACCACGATCACCAGAGCGCGACGCTTGATCCGACGCCCCGACCCGGGCGGCAACGGAGGCCGTGACGGCAACGCCCTGATCGGGCACAGCAAGGCCACGCCGTACATCTTCAGCCTGCCGGCCATCCTGCTGGTGGCGGCGATCCTCGGCTTCCCCGTCATCTACGGGACCTGGCAGAGTTTCTTCAGAGCCCCCAGCCTCGGTGCGCCGGTCGAGTTCGTCGGCTTCGAGAACTACCTCGACATGTTCTCCGGGACTGAGTTCTGGCACGCGCTGAATCGAACTGCGGTGTTCGTGTTCGGCTCCCTCATCCTCGGGACAGTCCTCGGCTTGGTCTTCTCCTTCGCCCTGTTCCGAGTGGTCGGGAGACTCCGCTTCCTCCGGGCGGTGACCGTGGCGCCCTACATCATCTCCAATGTCGCCGCCGCGGTCATGTTCCGACTCCTCTTCAACAGCCAGTTCGGGGCGGTGAACCAGGTGATCGAGTTCTTTGGTCTCGATGGCCTGGGATGGCTGAGCGACCCAGGACTGGCGATGTTCGTCGTCATCGTGACTCAGGTCTGGACCGACCTCCCGCTGACCATCCTGGTTCTGCTCGGCGGTCTCATGACCATCGACAAGTCCTACCTCGATGCCGCGTTGGTCGACGGGGCAACGGGATGGACCCGGGCACGATCTCTCACCATCCCGCTGCTCACACCACAACTCGTGATCAGCACCGTTTGGCTGAGCTACTCCACCCTGACCGGGCTCGGAGTGGTCCTAGCGATGACCGGTGGTGGGCCGCTCCTAGCGACCCAGACCCTCGCCATGGAGATGTACACGGTGGCATTCCGCGCTCTCGAGTTCAACCAGGCCCTGGCCATCGCCACCTTCATCCTCATCCTCAACGCCGTGCTCACCCTGGCCTATGTGGGCGTGGCCAGACGGTACGAGTACGAGCAATGACCGACGCTCAGAGACCGGGTGGCGTGCCATTGGCCGCGGAGACGGCAGCGGCCGCAGAAGCAGTAACCGGCCCCACACGGGAGGAGAAGCGGCCGGCCGGTGGCCGGTTGCGGCGAGGTCTGCGTCAGTTCCTCCTCGCCATTCCCCTCATCGCCCTCGTCGTTTGGACTGTGGCTCCTTTCATGGTCACGACGTCCGTCTCGTTCAAGGAGAAGGGGGACGTCTTCTCCGAGCCGGGCCTGATCCCGAGAGATCCCACACTCGACGCCTACCGCGAAGTGCTCTCCAGCGAGAGCTTCACCTCGTCCTTCGTCAACAGCGTGGTGGTGGGGGTCGGCACGACTCTCCTCACTCTGGCGATCGGGGTGCCCGCCGCCTACGCCTTCGCCCGGTTCCGGTTCAGGGGCCGCCACCTGCTTCTTCTATTCACGCTCCTCCCCCGCCTGGTGCCCAGCCTCGGGATCATGGTGCCGATCTACCGGTTGGCGGTCGCCACCGGTCAACTCGACAAAAGGACGACGCTGATCATCGTCTATACGGGCATGCTGCTCCCGCTCGCCGTTTGGCTCATGGTTGGCTTCTTCCAACAGATCCCGCGCGACATCGAGGAGGCGGCCAATGTGGACGGGGCCACACTGTGGACCCGTCTCCGCTACATCGTGGTCCCCCTCGCCGCGCCGGCCATGATCACCATCGGGGTGCTCGCTTTCCGGGAGGCGTGGAACGAGTTCACCCTGGTGCTCGTACTCACCAGCACGCCAGGGAAACGCACTCTGCCCTTCGAGCTCTACCTGATGCAGGGCATCGAGGGTCTGGCCAACTTCCCCGCCGAGGCGGCTTTCACGTTGCTGACCGTGCTGCCCTTCGTCCTGGTCTACACCCGGGTGGAGAGATATGTGGTGGCCGGGCTGGTGTCCGGATCCGGTAAATAGCGGGTGAGCAAGATACTGGTTACGGAGTACCTCCCTGATGAGTACCTGGAACTGCTCCGGACCCTTCACGATGTCGAGTACGACCCCGACCTCTGCACCGATCGCGGCCGGCTGCTCGATCGGATGTCCGGAGTCGAAGCCTTGTTCACTCGCAATCGCACGCGAGTCGACGACGAGCTACTCGCCTCGGGGCACGATCTTCGGGTGGTCGGAAGACTCGGTGTGGGCCTGGACAACATCGACATGAACCGCTGTGAGCAGGCCGGGGTACTGGTCATATCCGCCCTCGGGGAAAACGCGGTCTCGGTCGCGGAGTATGCAATAGGGGCGATGCTCGTCCTGATTCGAGGTGTCTACGGGATGACATCGTCGATGGTGGCCGGGGAGTGGCCACGTCAAGGGCATGCATTCGGACACGAGCTCATGGGAAAGACCCTGGGACTCGTGGGCTTCGGCTCCATCGCACGACAGGTGGCGACCCGGGCCGCCGGATTGGGCATGGAGGTCATCGCCCACGACCCCTTCGTGCCCGCCGACGACGCGGCTTGGACGTTGGTTCGTAATGTCGACCTCGAGAGTCTCCTGGGCACCTCCGACGTGATCAGTGTCCATGTCCCGTTGAGCGACGACACCCGCAACCTCATCGACGAACCTGCCTTGGCACGCATGAAGCCGACAGCAATCCTGATCAACACGTCCCGGGGCGGCATCGTCGACGAGACCGCTCTGGCGGATGCTCTTCTCGACGGAAAGCTCGGGGGCGCCGCTCTCGATGTTTTCGCCTCAGAACCGCTCGGGCCCGAGCCCGCCGCGGTGTTCGCCACCGTTCCCAACCTGCTCCTCACGCCGCACGTCGCGGGCAACACCCGCGAATCGGTCGATCGGGTGGCCAGGACGATCGTCGAGCAGGTGATGACGGTGCTGGCCGGTTAGACGAGAAGACGCTCCTCGTACTCGACGCGAGAGAGGAGGTGCGGTTCACCCTCGGTGATGAGAACCATGTCCTCGAGACGGACTCCCCCGCCCCCGCGCACATTGGGCACCCACACCAGTGGTTCGACTGCAAAGACCATGTTGGGCTCGAACACATAGGTCGTGGCGCCGGGCAGTGTCTCTCCTATATAGGGCGGCTCGTTGGCACCCAGCCCGATCCCGTGCCCGATGAAAAGACTGAATAGATGGTCGGCGAGGCCGTGCTCGGCGATCTTGCCGATTATGGCGTCGGCACAGTCCTGGTTGGTGTTTCCCGGACGCATCACTTCGAGCCCGGCCATCAGCCCTGCGTAGACAGCGGTGTAGATGTCCTGCTGCTCCCGTGACGGCTTTCCCACGATCGTGGTCCTCCCGATGTCGGCGAAGTACCCGTTCCACATGGCGCCGATGTCGATGAAACAGAGATCCTGGTTGCGGATGATCTTGTCGGTGGCGAGACGGTGTGGAGGCGACATATGCTCGCCGGAGGCGACGAACGGGGTGATCACATGCGCCATCTCCCCGCCGAGTTGGAACAGCGTCTGCATGGCGTCGGCGGCCACATCGAGCTCGCGACGGCCGGCCCGCGTCTCGTCCAAGGCTCGTTGAGTCACCGAGTCGCCGATGGCGCATGCCTCTTCGATGACGGCCACCTCGAGGTCGGTCTTGATCCAGCGCGCCTGCTGCATGACCGTGTCGCCATCCACCAGCTCCAGGTCAGGCAGATGCCCTCGCATCGAGTCGATGAACGAGATGTTGGCCTGATCGACTGCAAGGCGACCCGTTGTCAGACCCCTGGTCTGGAGAAGCGGGATGAGTATGTCCCTGACGAACCCATCGACCAGCTCCCTCTGCTCCATGATGGGGACGGCATGTGCCTCCCCGATCCAGCTCATTCCGAATCTGGCCTTGTCGATCTCGCCACCCGATCCCAGCAGGACAGGATCGTCATCGGCAGTGAGTAGCGCGCCATTCAAGGATGTGGTCTTGCCGGCTATCAGTTGGGCCCGCAGCGAAGTGAGATAGCGGACGTTCTCGTCCTTCCAGACCAGAACAGCGTCGGCATCCGAGCCGGCGAGAGCTTCGTGAGCCTTGGTGACCCGCTGCCTTCGAAGCTCGGCGAAGTCGTACCGGTCTTCCCAGTCGACGGCGAATGGTCCTTTGGCGTATCTGGAGATGGTTCCTCCTCCTCTCCGGAAGCGTCAGGATCATACGCTCTATATTCGGTATAGTACAGGACGTGGAGGACCGGCTCCGCCTTGATATATCGCGCTCCCGACGGGTCACCGCTGTCGACCTGGTCCGGGATGCCCTGCGAACTGCGATTCTGCGTGGAGACCTGCCCGGGGGCTCGCGTCTGGTCCAGACCGACATCGCCGCCCAGTTAGACGTCAGCACCACCCCGGTCCGGGAAGCGATGCGGGATTTGGCCAGCGAGGGCCTGATCACCCTCGACAGTCATCGGATCGGCACTGTCCGCATGGCCGATTGGGACGAGATGGTCGAGATCGTGGAGATGCGCCGGTCGCTGGAAGGGCTGGCCGTCCGCCGGGCAGTGGCCCAGATCACCCCGGAAGAGCTGGAAGAGGCTCAGGACGTGGCGACCCAGCTCGCCGAGGAGGAAGATCTCGGTTCCTGGGTTCAGACCAACATCCAGTTCCACTCGATCTTCCACAAGGCGACCAGGAGCCGGCGTTTGAGCGGTGTCCTGCTCTCGCTGGAAGAGGCGGGTGGAGTGTTCGTCGCCCAGGCACAGCAACTCCATCCCGAGATCCGGCGAAGAGCCATCGCGGATCATTTCGCGCTCCTCGATGCGTTTCAGACCGGCGATGCCGATCGGGCCGTCGAGATACAGCACAGTCACATCAGCCTGCCGCTCGAGGCGTTCGAGCTCGATGCAAAGTCGTGATTTGGGTTGCCCCCGCTGGACGGTCACCACAGCATTGAGTACATGTCCTTCATCGCAGCCAGGCCTGTTGTCACCAGCTTTACGTCGTTGACCGGCGAGATCAGGGTGCAGCCCTTTTCGATGAGCATCGTGGCGTATTCAGGGTTCGGTGTCACCGCCCCCCATTGCTTGCCGTGGGCCCGGCAGGCAGTGGCAACACGGTCCACTGCGGCGATAGATGCCTCACCCATGAAGTCGCCGATCACGCCCACCGCCTGACTCAGATCCGACGGTCCCACGAACAGGAGGTCCACTCCGTCGACTGCCGCAATGCCATCGACCTCCTCCACCGCCTGGGCGGTCTCGATCTGAATGGCGACGAATGTGTCCCGGTTGGCCTGCTCGGCGAACTCGGCCAGCGGAATCGTGCCGTATCTCCCGTCATAGCCGAGCGGGTTCAGGCCCCGCCGGCCCCGCGGGGCGAATTTGGCCCAGCGCACGAACTCCTCGGCTTCGTCGGCACTCTTGATCTGGGCGGCCATGACCCCGGTCGCGCCACTCTCGAAACAGCGGGTAACAGTGGCGTAATCGGTCGGGGGAACCCGCACGAAACAATCGAGGTCGTGCGCCAGCCCGGCGGTGGCCGCGATCTCGATGTCCTGGGTTGTCAGGCCGCCATGCTCAACATCGATCCAGAAACCGTCGAAACCACCGGCCATCCCCAGGTAGTGGACGATGTTGTGATGGAACATCCGCCCTACGGCGAAGACCACCAACCGTTCCCCTCGTTGGAGACGGTGTTTCATCAGTTCGAGCATGGGATCTCCCAGTCAGTTCGGTAGAATGCATAATGTAATATCGCTCCCGAATGCCCGTGATCGACATGCACGCCCACGTCACCCCGGAGAGGTACAAGGAGGCGATCAGGGAGCGCGGCGAGTGGCACGGCCTCGACGCGGTGGCCGGCGAGCTGGGTCTGGGCGGCTTCGACAAGATGCTCGACCAGCGTCTCGCCGAGATGGATTCCCTCGGAGTCGACATGCAACTCGTCACCCCCACCGTCGGCTTCTACCAGTACGGGAACGAGTTGGATGTGACCAGGAGGATCGCCCTGGAGTGCAACAACGAGATCGCCGAGATGGTGGCAGCGCACCCGACCCGGTTCTCCGGCCTGGCAACGTTGCCCATGCAACACCCGCCGAGCGCCATCGCCGAGATGGAGCGGGCCATGACGCACCTCGGCCTCAAAGGCGTGATCATCAGCGATCACGTAGCCGGCCGGACCTATGACGAGCCGGACTTCCTCCCCTTCTTCACCGCAGCTGAGGAGCTGGGAGCGATCGTCTTCTTTCATCAGGGCGGGGACACGGTTGTCAACCACCGCATCAGTCGGTACAAGCTGGGCAATGCGGTGGGCAACCTCACCGAGCGGGCGCTCGTCTTCGCCACGCTGGTGTTCGGGGGGGTCCTCGACCGCTGTCCCGAGCTCAAGCCGTACCTGGCACACGGGGGCGGATTCACCTCCTTTGGTGTGGCCCGGATGGACAAAGTGGCCGGGGCGTTGGAGCCCGATTCGGGCGAAGGGTTCATCCCGCCGTTCGGTCAGTCCGACGGATTCGCCCAGGCGATGCCACCCAGCGATTACCTAGGGCGGTTCCTCTACGACTCCTGCACATACAGCGGGCCTGCACTTCGCTTCCTGATCGACGCAATCGGCGTCGACCGCATCGTTCTGGGAACCGACTATCCAGCCCCCATGGTCCAACACGACGCGGTCAACTGGGTAAACGGCCTCCCCGAACTCAGTGTCGGAGAGAAGGAGGCAATCCTCAGCGGGAACCCGGCCAGGGTCCTGGGCTTGTCGTGACCGAAGTGGGAGAAAGGCTCGGCTGGGGCATCATCGGCATCGGGAACATCGTCCGGTCCACCATGGCGCCGGCGATGGTGGTCGAGCCGGCGTGTGATCTCGTGGCTGCAGTGAGCCGGGACCAGGGTCGGGCCGATGACTTCGCCCGGGGGTTCGGAGCTCGCTTCGCATACACCGACTATGACGAGATGCTGGCCAACCCCGAAGTCCATGCGGTCTTCATCGCCACTCCAAACGTGTTCCACGCCGATCAGGTGGTGGCTGCCGCCCGTGCCGGCAAACACGTCTTCTGTGACAAGCCCCTGGGCATCAACGTAGCCGATGCGAGGCGCGCGCTCGATGCCTGTGAGTCGGCTGGTGTCTCGCTCGGGGTCAACTTCCACAACCGCCATCTCCCCTGGGTTCGAGATGTGAGCCGCCTCATCGCCGAGGGGACGATTGGCGACGTTCGGGTCGTCCAGCTCCAGGTCGCTTCGGGGCCGCGCCATTACGACAACTGGCGAGCTGACCCGGTCATGGCCGGCCTCGGCTCGGTCCACAACGTGGGTGTGCACGGGCTCGACTTCCTCAGGGTTCTGCTGCATTCGGACCCCGTGGAGGTGATCGCCATGTTCGATCGGGCTCCGGGCTCGGGTGAGGTCGAGATGCTGGCGCTGATACAGCTGCGGTTCGAGAATGGCGTCATGGTCCAGTACAACGCCAATGAGACATTGCGCGACCCTCTCAACGACATCGTGATCTATGGGACCCAGGGCCGTGTGGTGGGCAGGTCCTTCACCCGGTCACGCAGTGACGGTGAGCTGGCGATCCTCACCGATGCAGGCGAAACCACCAACCGTTACCCGGCGCCCGAGGCCCATCGGCTGTCTCTCGCCGCGTTCACCAAAGCAGTCCTGAGCGGGGAGGAGCCGAACGCATCCGGTCTTGACGGTCTCCGCAGTGCCCAGGTCTGCGAGGCCATCGAGCGATCGGCCCGGGAGGGGCAACTGGTGGAAGTGGTCTATTGAGGACATGGGGCACGCCCCAGTGACCGGTGCCACCAACTTCGAGGACCTGGTGACCATCGACCAGATCATCGCTCGCGCTCGTGAGTCGATCGAGCCCGGGCCATACGAATGGGGGGCCGCCGGTGCTGGTCAGGGCGTGACCACGACACGTAACTCTCTTGCCCTGAACCGCCTGGCCCTGGTCCCGCGGGTGCTACGGGACGTGAGCAGTGTCGACAGCACTTCGTCCTTCGTCGGAGTGCCACTCGCCATCCCGGTGATGCTCGCCCCTGTGGCCGCCCTCGGGCTGTACGACCCTGGAGATGCTTTGGCTGCGGCAGAGGCAGCTACCCGGCGCGGCACGTCGGCATTTTGCGCGATGCTCACCGCGTCCCCTTGGGAGAAGGTGGCGTCCACTGCGCCCGGCCGACATTTCTTCCAGATCTATCCGATGGGTGATCGTCAGTGGATGAGCGAAATCGCCGACAGAGCAGAACGGGCCGGGTTCGCCGGGATATGCGTGACCGTGGATTCGCCGGTGATCGGACGGCGTGACCGGAGCATCGAGAGCGGCTTCGGTTGGGCAGTGCCGGCGGAAGGGACAGACAGTCTGAACCGGCATGGATTCGACTATGCCTATCGGGCAACTTTCACCTGGCCCGACCTCGCCTGGCTCTGTGCCCACACCGCTCTGCCAGTCATCGTGAAAGGGGTGATGGCCGCCGAGGACGCCCTAGCGGCGGTCGATTGTGGCGTGGCCGCCGTCTATGTCTCCAATCACGGCGGGCGCATGGTCGAC
>JARDZU010000041.1 GCA_029240695.1 Acidimicrobiia bacterium
GTGGTCGGTGGCCAACAAGAGCACTTCACCGTCGTGGGAAAGCCAGAGACGTGGGCCTACTTCGAGCCATACGTGCTTGGGCAACGCATCGAGGTTCTTCCGCTTCCGTGAGTTGGGGGCGGCGTAAGCGAGGACGCTCGAAGTCGGACCGCCGAGCGCATCGAGGTGACCGATGAGGTCGTAGCTTCCGAACAAGTAGGCCATGGCCTCGGCATGATCCACCGGACCGCTGTCCGAGAACCACTCGATCGTCCCGCAGTCGGCGCAGGCGGTCACGGCGACGTGTCCGACCCACACCGGCTTGTGCTCGCACCATGGAGAAACATTCATAGTGGAGAAGCTACGAATGGGGTGTGACAGATTTTCGCCGGAGCTCTAGATCTCCAAAGCCGGCATCTCCGAGGTGTCGTCGAAGCGCGTGCCGGGCACCAGGAGCACTGGCAGATGCGACTTGTCCATCACCCGAGCGGACACGCTTCTCCATGCCTCCTCGGTGAAGAGACGTCTGGTGGCCCCCATCATCACCAGATCGGCTCCTACTTCATCGGCCGTGTTGATGATTGCCTCGGCAGGGTCATCGCCTTCGACGAAGCGGACGTCGGTGTCGAGCCCAACGGCGTGTAGCCCCGCCACAATCGGCTCCACCGCTTTCTGGCCCCGCTCCTCCAGGTATCGCGCCGCCTTGACTTCCGCGTCGGATGAGCCAATTGGGGCGTCGTCCAGGAACGACCGACGTACATCGTCGTCCAGGGCCTCGAGGAAGGAGCGGGGGACCCTCACCACGGTCATCACCGTGACCCTCCCATCATCGGAATGGAGGCGCCGGCAAAGGTCGGCTACCGGGGCTGCTGGAAGTACCCCGGTCGTGGCGATCAGGATGCGCACATGGCTGAGATTAGGGTGTCGGGACCGCTTCTGCCCATGCGAGTCACGTGGACCCGGAACTCATCAACAAGGTCACCTGGAAGATCCCCAACGCCCTGGCTCTGATCGGCTCGGCATCGGGGGAGGAATGGAACGGGATGACCGCGTCGTGGGTCACCCAGGTGTCGATGGAGCCCGTGCTCATAGGTGTCGGGGTCGACAACACAGCGGTCACCCACCGTCTGATCAGCGAGGGCGGGTCGTTCACCGTGAATCTGTGGCCCTCTGACGACACCCGGGTATTCGTCAAGTTCTCCAAGCCGGCTACGAGGGAGGACGCCACACTCAATGGACGCCCGGTTCGCCCGGGCGTGACCGGCGCCCCGATATTCGAAGAATCGCTGGCATGGATGGATTGCAGTGTGCGTCACTCCATCGATCTCGGGACCCACACGTTCTTCGTCGGCGAGCTCGTCGATGCCGGGGTCAACGACGACGAGCGGCAGGCGGCTTCTATGTCCGACACCAGGATGAAGTACGGCGGGGTGCGGAGGGGCGGTCATTGAGACCCCCAACCGGGTGCGAGGAGGCTCATGGAAGTCTCGGTTGAGGGAAAGGTCGTGCTCGTCACCGGTGCCAGCCGCGGCATCGGGCAGGCGACCGCCGCGGAGTTCGCCAGGAGTGGGGCCGCCGGAATCACGATCACGTCCCGGAAGCCGGAGAACATAGAGAGGGCAGCTGCGGAATTGATCGAGGCCGGAGTCGACGAGGAGACGCTCCTCCCATTGGCGGCTCGGGCGGATTCTGAGGAGTCGGCCGACAACGCGGTGGCGGCCACCGTGGAGCGCTTCGGGTCGTGCGACATCCTCGTCAACAACGCCGGCACCAACCCATCAGCGGGGCCCTTGATGGAGGTGGACCTGGGAGCTCTGGACAAGACCTGGTCAGTCAATCTGAGGGCCCCACTGCTCTGGGTCAGGGCCGCCTACCGTGCATCGATGGAGAAGAACGGAGGCTCCATCGTCAATGTGTCCTCCGTGGGGGGCCTGCGCCCAAGCCCGATCACCGGCGCCTACAACGTCTCCAAGGCAGGTCTGGTCCACATGACCAGGCAACTGGCCCTGGAATTGGCACCGTCGATACGGGTCAACGCCGTTGCCCCCGCCGTGGTCAAGACGAGGCTCTCGGAGATGCTCTGGCAAGACGAGGCGGCAGCAGCAGGGATGCACCCGCTGGGGCGGCTGGGGACACCGGAGGATATTGCCCGTGCCATCGTGTTCCTCGCCTCCGATGCCGCCGACTGGATGACCGGTGTCATCCTTCCGGTCGACGGCGGAATGAGTGAAGCGTCTTCATCTGGCATAGCCTGAGCAGCAGAGCGAGTAAACACTGACCCACTCGGCACCCGACCCCGATCTGGCCCTTCGCTATCTGGAAGGCGACCTCGACGACCACGCTCTGTTCGCCCACGCCCGCACCCTCCGTGACGAAGGCAAGGGCCAAGTCGTGACGTACAGCCGCAAGGTCTTCATCCCCCTCACCACGTTGTGCCGTGACCGTTGCACCTATTGCACCTTCGCCAAGTCGCCGGGTGCCGGCGGGATGTACCTCGAGCCCGACGAGGTCCTGGCCATCGCCAAAGCAGGGGACGAAGCCGGGTGCACCGAGGCCCTCTTCACCCTCGGGGACCGGCCCGAAGAGCGTTGGCCCCAGGCCGCCTCCTTCCTCGCCGCCCGCGGCCTCGATTCGACGATTGGCTACGTGGCCGAGATGTCTGCCCTTGTGCGCTCTGAAACGTCCTTGTTCCCCCACGCCAACCCGGGCCTCCTCGACGATGACGATATGAGGTTGCTGCGCCCGACCAATCCATCGATGGGGATGATGTTGGAGAACATCTCGCCCCGGCTCATGGAGCCGGGAATGCCCCATCACGGGACCCTCTCCAAGGACCCTTCTCGCCGGGTTGCGACCATCGAGGCCGCCGGCCGGGCGAGGGTCCCCTTCACCACGGGGATCCTGGTCGGGATCGGAGAGAGGAGAGACGAGTTAGTCGATTCGCTGTTCGCCCTGAGAGACCTCGGCCGGGCTACCGGTGCGATCCAGGAGATCATCATCCAGAATTTCAGGGCCAAGGCCGACACTCCGATGCGGCACTCGGCCGAGCCGGTGCCGCGCTGGTTCGCCCGTGTCGTCGCCTTGGCTCGATGGATCCTGGGGCCTGAGGCCAATGTCCAGGTGCCGCCAAACCTCACCGAGCAGTTCGAGATATACCTGGATGCCGGCATCAACGACTGGGGAGGCGTCTCCCCGCTCACCATCGACTGGGTGAACCCCGAGGCGCCCTGGCCCCACCTCGACGAGCTGCGAAGTCGAACCGAAGCCGCTGGCTTTACTCTGCGGCCCCGCCTACCGGTCTATCCGGAATACATCGATGAGGATTGGATACACGCCGCGTTGTACGCAGATGTGGTGGCGGCCGCCGACAAGGACGGTCTGGCACTCATCCCGGAGACATCAGGAGCAAGATGACGATCACGTTTCTCAGAGTGCGTCCCGCCGAGAGTCTGGCCGAGCCGACGGCGACCAGCAGGCGTCGGGAGGGAACGACGGCGGTCGAGATGCTGTCACCCACCAGCGCCGAGCTGACGGCGGCCCACAAGGCCGGTGTCCTGGTGCTTTCGGAGAGCGTCACCGAGGTGGAGCCTGCCGCTTGGGTCGTCAAGCCCGAGGAAGCGCTGAGCCTCGCCGGGCGTGGTGTTCCAGGGTGGCGCCTGACCGTCGTGGCCGAGGGCTCCAGGGAATCGATTCTCGACGCCCTGGCCAGGTCAGATGCTTCGTTCGCACGCTCCACTCGCTCGGAGATCTCGGAGACAACGGCCCTGTCCTCGTTGCCCGGGGTCGCCTTCTCGGTGTCGGTGTTCGTCGACGATGTCTCACAGGCGTTGAGGGCGGTCGATCAGGGTGCCACCGACTTGTTGTTGCGCGATTGGGATGTGGAAGGGATCGGCGAGCTGCGGGCGGCTCTCGGCGAGAGACGACTCGTGGAGAGGACCGCGTTCCCTCCAGGCATCGAGATCGACGAGGCCCGCTCTGTGTTGTCTGCCGAGACCTTCACGGCCTGGCTGAGCCAGGTCGACGGCTCCGGTGTCGCCAGGCCGCGATACGAATGGGCGCCCGGGAAAGATCTCCCGCCACCGGTACCGGACGGTCGTTTGTCGGCGGAGTGGCTCGACGGGTCCTGGCTGGACGGCACATCGACCCCCTTCCCTGCGTCGGCGGCGGAGTTGGCGCCGATCCTGGAGCGCTCGTTGGAAGGCATCGCGCCGACGACGGCGGAGGTCGAGGCGCTGTTCCGGGCCCGGGCGGATCAGGTCGACGCCGTCGCGCACGTCGCCGACACCCTCAGAGAGCGGGCGGCCGGCGACACGGTCACCTATGTCGTGAACCGGAACATCAACTACACCAATCTCTGCTACTTCAAGTGTGGCTTCTGCGCCTTTTCCAAAGGCCCGCGCAGCCTCAATCTCCGAGGCGAGCCGTATCTCATGGGGCTCGACGAAATCGTGGAGAAATCTGTCGAGGCCTGGGGGCGGGGTGCGACCGAAGTGACCCTCCAGGGTGGCATCCATCCCGATTTCACGGGCAACTTCTATGTCGACGTCGTCAATGCCATCAAGTCGGAGCTGCCCGACATGCACATCCACGGGTTCACCCCGCTCGAGGTCTGGCAGGGGGCCGAGACCCTGGGAATACCGGTGCGCCGCTTTCTCGAGGAGCTCAAGTCCGCCGGTCTGGGCACCCTTCCGGGAACCGCCGCCGAGATCCTCGACGACGACGTCAGAGCACATCTTTGCCCGGACAAGATCCGGACCTCCCAGTGGGCCGAGGTGATGATCACCGCCCATGAACTCGGGCTGCGGGCGACCTCGACGATCATGTTCGGTCACATCGACCATCCGCGCTCCTGGGCCAATCACCTCGAAGTGATCCGCGCCATCCAGCGCCGGACCGGCGGGTTCACCGAGATGGTTCCCTTGCCGTTCGTCCACATGGGCTCGCCGATCTTCCTCAGAGGGCGGTCCCGGCCCGGACCCACCTGGGACGAGGTGGTGCTGATACATGCTGTGTCCCGAATCGCGCTCGACGGCCTAGTGCCAAACATCCAGGCTTCCTGGGTGAAGCTCGGGCTCGATGGCGGTCGGCGTCTCCTCGATGCAGGATGTAATGACCTCGGTGGGACCCTGATGGGGGAGATCATCACCCGCTCCGCCGGTGCCGCCCATGGTCAGGAGGTCACACCCCATGAGTTCCGGGAGGTCATCGAGGCGGCCGGGCGTCGGCCCGCGCTTCGCTCGACGACCTACGAGATCCTCGAGTCTCAGCCGCGGTAGGTGAGGCCCCTCGGGGCGGTGGCGAACCCCCACTCTGCCAATGCCGGGGCGATCGGAGAGGCGGGCGCCGGCCGGCCGTTGACCGTGTTGACCGTCGTGCGTCGATGTCGGGTGGCGATCTCGGAGAGCCCTCGGCCCAAGTTGCCATAGATCGACATGTCTTCGGCGAGGACGGTCAGGTGCCGCCTGCCCCGGTCCAGGTAACCGAGCAACTGGCCCTCCCAGAGGAAGACATAGGCGCCGGCGTCGCGAGCCAGTCGCGCCTCTTGGACCTCCGGCCACGGAAGTGTGGCGCCGTAGGGGTTGGCAGGATCGGTGGCGGCTAGCACCGTCAACTGGCGGGGTGGATCGGTGCGCAACCGGTCGACCGCGCCGGGGAGTGCGAACTGTGAGCCGCCCAAACCCTCGACGAAGTATCCACGACGCACTCGCCCCGTCTCCTCCAGATGGGAGAACACCGGGTAGATCGCACTGAAGCCGCCCGGGTAGCCCTCGGCGAGGACGGCGCTTCGGGTGACCACGCCATGTCTGTCGAGCAGGAGGTGGGCCCAGGCGGCATGACGCTCGGTATCGCTCACCTCCCCACCCACGAGTTGTCCGGTCAACGACCAGCGGCCACCCGCCTGCGGGGGGAATTGTGATGAGAGCCCGGGCCGGCCGGTGCGTCTCGTGCTGCGTTGTTGAATGAAGGCTCGGAGGGGAGCCAGGGTGTCGTTTGTGACATGGCCTGACCAGACCAGGTCCCAGAGATGCTCGAGGAGGTCGACCGGATCGCCGCCCCCGGTGCCGACGTAGATGTCCCGGAAGAAGCTCGCTCCCCTCAGCTCCAGGAAGTCATGGATCGATTCGGCCTCGGGCCCTTCCGGCATCTCATCAGGTCCCCTCCACAACAAGCCGAGACTCGATCGTGGATACAGGGCCAGCTTGCCGTCCCCCGGCCCGAGCGAGTCATGGCCCACCCAAACGAGGTCGCCATCGAGGAGGAGCCGATCGAGATGGGAAGCCGGATCGGCGACCCTCGAGGCGAGCACGTCGCGCTCTAGCACGGATGCCGGGATCACAGCGCCAGTGAGTCGAGCGATCGCATCGGTGAGGGCAGTAGAGCTCGACGGTGGGTCGTCCCGAACTCCTTGCCAGGCAATGTTGAAGGCGGCAAGCGAGGCGGGGGGCACCGGCTCTATCTCCCGACGCAGAACGGCCAGAGAGCGGCGTTTGAGCCGTCTCAGCACTTCGCGGTCGATCCATTCCCGTCCCTGCCCGCCCGGACGGAATGCGCCGACATCGACCCGTCCCGACGCCTCCAGCTGCCGGAGGATGGTCTCGACGATGCCGGAGGGGATGGCCAGGGCATCGGCCGCCTCAAGGGCGGTGAATGGGCCGTGGGTTCGGGCATAACGGCCAACCACATCGCCCAGCGGATCGTCGACCGGCTCGAGGAACACATGAGGGATGCCGGCAGGTGGCTGGACCCCGAGGGCATCACGCAGCCTCGAAACGTCCTCCACCGCGGCCCATCGGATGATCCCAGCATGGGTGATCTCGATGACCCTTCTCTGGCCGGTGAGCTCATTGAGCACCGACGGGATATCCAGCCCGTCGGTCCGCACCTCGAGATCCTGGACGGTGAGGGGACCGAGGTCCCTCAGCATGTCGTGGACGCCGTCGGCTCTCTTGACTCGCCTGCGCTCGGTCAGGTACTGCAATTCGAGTTCGACGGCGGCCACCACCTCGGGGTCGATCAGCTCACGGAGCTCTCCCTCACCGAGCAGCTCGCGGAGCAGGTCCCGATCGAGGGTCATGGCTGCCGCCCGGCGTTCGGCCAGAGGGGCGTCGGCCTCGTAGAGGAAAGCGGCGATGAACGAGAAGAGCAGAGATGAGGCGAACGGGCTCGGTGAGTCGAGATCGACCGATGCGATCCTGATGCGGCGTGCCCGTATGTCGGTCAGTACCTCGATCAATGAGGGCAAGTCGAAGTCGTCCTGGAGGATCTCCCGGTATACCTCGAGCATGATCGGGAATGAGCCGAATTGCTTGGCGACGCCGAGCAGATCGGCCGACCGCCGCCGCTGCAGCCAGAGCGGTGTCCTCTCACCGGGACGACGCCGTGGCAGGAGCAGGGAGCGCCCGGCCGCCTCCCGGAAGCGGGCGGCGAACAACGCCGTGTCACCGAGATGCTCGAGGAGCAAGGCCTCGACATCTTCGGGATCGAGCAGGAGATCTTCGGGGCCGGGCGGGCTGTCCGCATCCGGGAAGCGGAACGCGATGCCGTCGTCCGACCAGATCGCGTCGACGTCGACTCCATAGCGGTCGCGGAACCGATGACGCAGTGCCATCGCCCACGGGGCGTGGATCCGGGCGCCCAGCGGCGAGAGCAGAACCAGTCGCCAGTCCCCGATCTCGTCACGGAAGCGCTCGACGACAAGGGTCTGGTCAGTGGGCAGCACCCCGGTCGCCTCCCGTTCCTCTGTGAGATACCCAACGAGATTCCTCGCCGCCAGGTCGTCGAGGTGAAAGCGGGTCATGAGGTCCTCGTGCGCATCCTCCGGGTCGAGACGTCCCGTCTCGCGGACGAAAGCACCGACCGCTTTGCCGGTCTCTATCGAGCGGCCCATGGAGTCGCCATGCCAGAACGGCATGCGGGCCGCGCCTTCGGCCGGCGCCGGCACGACCTCGACCCGATCGTGGCCGATCTGTGAGATCCGCCAGGCGGTGCTGCCGAGCAGAAAGACGTCTCCCTCGCGCGACTCATAGACCATCTCCTCGTCGAGCTCTCCTACCCGGCTCCCATCGGGGAGCGTGACGCGGAACAAACCTCGGTCGGGGATAGTGCCTGCGTTGGTGACGGCAAGTTGCAGCGATCCGGGCCGAGCCGTCACTTCGCCTGTCACCCGATCCCAGTTGATCCGGGGTCTCAGCTCTGCGAATAGATCCGATGGATAGCGCCCGGCCAGCATGTCCAGTGTCTCGTCGAAGACGGCCCGGCTCAACCCCGAGTACGGCGCCGCCCTTGTCGCCATCTCGTACAGGGCGTCGGCGCTGGTCGGTCCCGCCACGACCCTCGCCACAAGTTGCTGGGAGAGGACATCGAGAGGGTTGGCAGGGATCTTCGTGGTCTCGACCTGTCGCTCCAGCATCTGATTGGCTACGACGGCCGAAACCAGGAGATCGCCCCGGTATTTCGGGAAGATTCGTGCCTTGGACACCCCGCCGACCTGATGGCCCGAGCGGCCGACCCTCTGCAGCCCGGAGGCGACGGAGGTCGGCGCCTCGACCTGGAGCACCAGGTCCACCGCACCCATGTCGATGCCGAGCTCGAGTGACGAAGTGGCGACCACCGCTCGGAGATCGCCTCTCTTCAACGCCTCCTCGGTGAGGAGCCTCTGCTCGCGTGCCACCGAGCCGTGATGGGCTCTGGCCACTTCCTCGCCCGCCAGGTTGTTGATCTCGGAGCAAAGTCGCTCCGCAAGGCGACGCGAATTGGCGAACACGATCGTGCTGCGATGTGCCTGGATCTGCTCGAGCAACCGGGGGTAGACGGCCGGCCAGATGGAGCGGGTCGACTTCTGATCAGGGTCCAGGGGATCGGGCTCGCCGGGTTCATTCATGTCCTCTACCGGGACCACTATCTGGATGTCCAGGTTCCGGTCATGGGGCACATCGATGAGACGGACCGGCCGTGGCACCCACGTCCCGTCGTGGTCGAGGGTCCCGCCGCCGAGGAACCGCCCGATGTCCTCCAAAGGGCGCTGGGTGGCCGAGAGGCCGATCCGCTGTGGCGAGACATCGGTGACCTCCTCCAGACGCTCGAGTGAGAGCGAGAGGTGCGCCCCTCGCTTGCTACCCGCTACCGCGTGCACTTCGTCGACGATCACCCAACGGACGCTGCGCAGTATCTCACGGGCCGCAGACGTGAGGATTAGATAGAGCGATTCGGGTGTGGTTATCAGGATGTCCGGCGGGTTTCGTCGCATCCGCTGTCGGGCATCGGATGGCGTGTCACCGGTGCGGATAAAGGTCTCGACTGTGGGCAAAGTCGGGCCACCTATGCGGCTCGAGGCGTGGCGAATGCCGGCCAGTGGCGCCCTGAGATTCCGCTCGACGTCATGGGCCAGGGCCTTCAGGGGCGAGATGTAGAGGACGCGGCATCGACTGGCCTTCTCGGGCTGGGGCTCGGTCAGCAGTTGATCCAGGGTCCATAGGAAAGCGGCCAATGTCTTGCCTGACCCGGTGGGGGCGTGGATCAGCGTGTGATGGCCGTCGGCGATGGCGGGCCAGCCCAGGGCCTGGGCTCGAGTTGGCTCGTTGAACGAGGCCTCGAACCAGGTGCGAGTTGCCGGGGTAAAGGCGCCGAGCGGGTCCACATCGGGAAGGTATCAGAGGTCCAGGACAACAATTGTCCGTAATTGGGAGCCAGAGTCCCGCATTTGACACCTGTGTGTCGATTACGAGTCGATCAGGCAGAGAGCTCGAGTGGCAGCCGATTGATGGCGGCCAGCTCGAGGAAGAGATCGACCACGTGCGGGTCGAACTGTGTTCCGGCGTGCTTGCGAATCTCGTTCACTGCAAACTCGACGGGGAGGGCAATCTGATAGGAGCGGGTCGACGTGATCGCGTCGAATGCGTCGGCAACGAGGATGATCCGGCTCAGGATCGGGATTTCCTCGCCACCGAGGCCGAAGGGGTAACCACGACCGTCGTAACGCTCGTGGTGATAGAGGATCGCCTCGGCGACTTTGGGGTCGAGACGATTGCGTGTCATGGCGAAGCCGAGCTCCGGATGACGGTTCATCAGCTCTCGCTCGGTCGGGTCGAGCGGGCCCGGCTTGCCGAGGATGCCGGGATCGAGATGGATCTTGCCCACGTCGTGCAGCACCCCGGCCAGGGCAAGGCGGTCGAGGTCGATCTCGCCCAGCCCGATGCCGATGCCGAGGTTCACGGCGAGATCTGAGACCCGGTGCACGTGACCGTGCAGGTCCTCGATCACGTCCTCCATGACCTCGATCAATATGTCTCTTGGAAGTTCCCGCATTACCAAATCACCCGACTGGGAAGTCTGGTTGGGGGTCGCAGAGTGGGGTATGGGCCGAATGGACTATATGCCTTCGACAATGTGGACTAGCGCTACCGCCGTCGCCCCAGAGTTGGAGCCAGATGCCACGTTTCGCTAACTTTCGGGCCAAGCGAAAGACGCGCTCATCAAGAGCGGTGGAGGGACAGGCCCTGCGAAACCGCGGCAACCGACTCGAACGGTGCCAATGCCTGAACGATGAGTGGCCGAGGACGGCTATCCGTCACGGTGCTCGGAAGAGCGCGTAGAGACAGGAGAACCGTCATGAGAGATCGAGACTTCGGGTTCGATACCCGTCAGATACACGCCGGGCAGCGACCGGACCCTGAGACCGGTGCGAGGGCAATGCCCATCTATGCCACCACCTCGTTTGTATTCGAGGATGCCCAGCAGGCCGCCGATCTATTCGCTCTGCAGAACTTCGGCAACATCTACACCCGGATCGGGAACCCCACCACGGCGGCCTTCGAGGAGAGGATGGCTTCGCTGGAGGGGGGATTGGGAGCCCTGGCCACAGCATCCGGTCAGTCAGCGCAGCTGATCTCGATTTTCACCCTGTGCAACGCCGGAGATGAGATCGTGGCCTCCCGATCGCTGTACGGCGGCACGTTCACCCAGTTCGACGTCACGCTGCGCCGAATGGGGATCAATGTCACGTTCGTCGACATCTCCGACCACGGCGCGGTCAAGGATGCGATAACACCCAAGACCAAGGCGCTCTATGGCGAGACCATCGGCAATCCGGCAGCCGACATCCTCGACATCAGCGTCATCGCCGATATCGCTCACGACAACGGGATACCGCTGATCGTGGACAACACCTTCGCCACTCCGTACCTGTGCCGGCCGATCGAGCACGGAGCGGACATCGTGGTCCATTCGGCGACCAAGTTCATCGGCGGCCACGGCGTCGCCATCGCCGGGGTGATCGTCGAATCGGGCCTCTTCCCTTACGACAACGGGCACTTCCCAGGGATCACCGAGCCATCACCTGCCTATCACGACCTCATGTTCTGGGAGAACTTCCGGGAGTACGCCTTTCTGATGAAGGCGCGGGTGGAGAGCCTCCGCGACATCGGCGCCGCCCTCTCGCCGTTCAACTCGTTCGTACTCCTGCTTGGGCTGGAGACACTTTCGTTGCGAATGGCCCGGCACACCGAGAACGCGCGAAAGGTCGCCGAGTTTCTCTCCGCGCATCCGGACGTCGCCTGGGTGAGGTATCCGATCTTCGCGAATAACCCGTGGACCGATCTTGCGTCCAAGTACGTGCCCGAGGGCCCGGGCGCGGTGTTCACATTCGGCGTCAAGGGCGGCTTCGACCAGGCGGCTGACTTCATCGCCAGGGTCGAGTTGGCCTCACATCTCGCCAACGTGGGTGACGCCAAGACACTCGTGATCCATCCCGCCAGCACCACCCACCAGCAAGTGCCGGTGGAGGAGCGGCGAGCGGCCGGAGTCGGAGACGAGATGATTCGCATCTCGGTGGGCTTGGAGGACATCGACGACATCCTCTGGGACCTGGGTCAGGCCCTGGAAGGGGACCGGGAATGACCACGGTCCTTCACGAGGCGAGCGCGTTGGAGCGTCTCCAGATCATCCAGTCGGCACGGACCGTGGCACTGGTCGGCGTGTCGGCCAACATTCTGCGCTCATCCAACTTCGTCGCCACCTATCTGGTCCGAACCGATCTCGAGATGTACCCGGTGAACCCGATGTACGACGAGATCCTCGGTCTCAAGAGCTACCCCTCGCTGGCTGATCTCCCCGTGGTCCCCGACATCGTCGATGTATTTCGCCGTCACGACGAGTTGCCCAATGTCGTCGATGAGGCGATCGCCGTTGGAGCCAAGGTGGTCTGGTTCCAGTTGGGGCTCCGACACGACGAGGCTGCCGCCAAGGCCAGCGCCGCCGGGCTCCAGGTAGTCCAGGATCGCTGTCTCAAGATCGAACATGCCCGATTCTCGGGCAGCCTGCATCTGGCCGGCTTCAATACCGGTGTGATCTCGTCCCGACGGCGGAGGCCGATCTAGGTCAGGCCAGGCCGTGGTGCCGTGCCGCCTCGACGAAAGTCGTGACCCGGCCCATGTCCAGCGGTGCGCCGGCCTTGCCGTCGGCTTTGAGCGATGAGCCCACGATGACGGAGTCGGCGACCTCGACGAGCTGAGCGAGGTTCCCGACATCTGCGCCCGACCCGATGACCAGTCGGGTGCCCTTGGGTATCGCCGATCGGGCGAGCCCGGCCTCTTGCAAATCCGGCTCCAGCCCGGTCCCGGCGCCGGAGACGATCACGGCGTCGGCAAGGCCACGGACCACCGTGTCCTCGACCGCCTGGCTGATGTCGAGACCAGGCGGGGGAGTGGCGTGTTTCACGAGCACATCGGCCCAGATCTCTACCTCCGGAGCCAGGGCAGCGCGGCGTCGGGTCAATTCGTCGGCGCGGCCGACGATGGGACCCTGATCTGTGTACATGACCCCGGTGAGCACATTCACCCGGATGAATGCGGCTCCAGTTACCGCGGCGATTCCAAGTGCAGTGAGGGCATCGTTGCGAAGGACATTGACGCCGAAGGGGAGGGCGGTGGCATCACTCACGACCTGCGCCGCCAAAGTCATCGCGGCGACCGTCTCCGGGTCGGATCTGTCCGCGTGAAAAGGGGCGTCACCGAAATTCTCGATGAGCAGGGCGGGGAACCCGACGCCGGCCAGTTTCCCGGCATCGGCCACGGCGGTCTCGAGCACTTCGTCGATCGATCCTTTGAACCCGGGTGAGCCAGGAAGTGGGAGAAGATGGATCATCCCCACGAGACGGGGGATCGGGCTCAAAGGTATGCCCTGGCTACCTGCATCGCTTTCTCGGCGTATTCGCCGGAGACTTTGAGGTTGGTCTCCCGCGGCTTGATCCTCCGCACTGCGATCCGGGCCCAATCCGACGCCGAGCCCTTGATCAGCTCGTCGGTGTCCTCCGGGCCGTAGACCCATTTGGCATAGCCGGGGCCGATCACCTCGACCCGGACCGGCTCGTAATCCTCACCGGCGTGCTTGAAGGCGTGGGGGAGGGTCTTCCATCCCAGCCAGCAGACGTGACGGATCCGGGCGGTGTCCTCTACCTCGATACCGAGAGTCGCGTAGATGTCGAGACCGTGCATCCAGGTCTCCATGAGCCTGAAGGTGGCGAAGGTGCGGGCGCTCATGTCGCCCTCGATCCACTCGATCCTGTCCTCGGCCTCCATGTGCGAGAGCGGCTCGACGACTTTGGCCCTACCGCCGCGCCACCATTCGATCACGTCCTGGGGGCGCATGCCTCGGCCTTTCTTGATCGCCTCGGCGCGGAGCGGGCCGAGGCTGGGAGCGTTCTGCCACCGCTTCAGCATTTTGCCGCCGGCGATGGTGTCGGCGGCCAGCTCCTCGTAATCGGCGAGATGGGCGATCGTGTCCCGAACCGTCCATGGTTTGGACGGCGTGACCATGTCCCAGATCTTGATGGGGATCCTCTGGAGGGACTGATCGAGGAACTGCTGCTCGGCTACCAGGTCCGAAAGGATGTCGCGCACATCCCAATTGTAGCCGGAGGCCCGTTTTTAATCCCAGGCCAAAACCATGCATTACCAGGGTCTTTCTGCGTGCTCTTCGGTCATCGGCTCGGGCAAATGGGAGGGTTTCGGGGCAACAACCAGGTCGTTGAGGGCGTCGATCATCATCCGCAGACGGCCGAAATGGCGTCGGTCGAATACGAAGGCGAGGCGGTGCAGGTGGAGGGCGTCGCTGTCCTCCAACTCGGCCGCGCTGGGCTCGACCTTCTCGATCTTGCCATCGACCACAATGTCTGCGAAGTCCTCGTTGAGCTTCTCGATCGTCTCGTTGGAGGGCTCTTCGTTGAGTCTCAGAACGAGCCTCCCTCCGGAGTAGCGGGAGGAGTGGTAGTTGCCGTAGAAATGCCACATGTGTTCTGCGGCCGCCTGGGCATCCGTCGTCCGGAAGAACAGGGCCATGTCCGACTCGCTGATGAGTCCCCGGGCAAGCTGCTGCTCCTGGATGAACTCGATCATGGGCCCCCAGTAACCCGTCCCTTCCGCTTCGAGCAATACCACCGGGTGTAGATCGCTCTTGCCGGTCTGGACCAGCGTGAGCAGCTCGAAGGTCTCGTCGAGGGTGCCCCATCCGCCGGGGAGCAGGATGAAGGCGTGTGCTTCCTTCACAAAGCCGAGCTTGCGGGTGAAGAAGTACTTGAAGTTGACCGTTCGCTCGGGAGCGATGTGTTCCGGCACCTCATCCTCGAAGGGAAGACGGATGTTCACGCCGTAGGCGTGGTCGATGCCGGCGCCGCGGCTACCCGCTTCCATGATCCCCGGGCCTGCCCCGGTGATGATGCCCCATCCGCTGTTGGCCATGATCGAGGCGAATTCCTCGGTCAGGGCGTAGTTGGGGTCGCCCTCCTTGATCCGGGCCGAGCCATAGATGGTCACTTTCGGCTCTTTATGCCGGGCAAAGACGAGATTGGAGTACCGCATCTCCTTCAGCGCGGTGTTGATCAACTTCAGATCAGCCCGGGAGGCGCCGTCTCTGCCCAGTTTGATCGCCGTCACGATCATCTCGTTGATGAGGTCGGGGTGCTGCGTGGTCGTGGCCGCCGACACGAGCTCGACGAGCCTGCCATCTATCTCCGGATTGCCCAGGTCGTAAGGCATGACTCCGACGGTACTCAGGTAGCGGATATGGGCGTCAGAACGGCTTGACGGCCGGACCCTTCCGCACGACAGCGTTCCAAACGGTCTCGTAGTGGTCACGGTCGAACAGGTCGACATGGGGGAGCACGTACTCCTCCCATGCCTGGCGGAGTGGATCGGGGCGGTCGGAATGAACCACCAGACCGGTTGGGAGCCGATCGAGCACGGATCGCAACGACAACGGCGTCTCCACCCTGACCCCCGAGTCCTGGGCCTCGAATGAGGCGTTCACCTCGACGGCGAGACGGGCGATGGCCGTCACGTACTCCTCTTTCAGGCGCGGGTACCTGCGGGTGAGCATGGCCTCGACCTGCTCCCCGCCGGGGAAGTTCTTCTCCCAGATGACCCATCTGTCGGCGAATGCCTTGTTCAGAGTCTGGGTCCCTGCGTAGTCGCGAAGGTCGGTCGGGTTCATCGTGCCGAAGATCCGCACATCCGGGCGCAGACGCACCGTTTCCCCCGTCGGCAGATCCAGCGACGAGTAGCGATCGAGCAACCCGTGAAGGGCGAACAAGGTCTCCGCCCCGGCCGCGTTTAGTTCCGACAGGTTGAGTAGGGAGGGGCCGCGTAAGGCACGCGTGATGTCACCATCCTCCCAGCGGCTCTCGGTGCCTCCTTTCCCGTCGCCATGAAGTCGGGTCGATCCGATGAGAGTGACGTCACGCACCTCGCCGGTGAGAGGAATTCGAAAATAGGGGAGGCCCATGGCGGCAGCGAACTGCTCGATGTCATGGTCCTTCCCCGTCCCCATGTGCCCGCGCACTGCCACATGAAGGGGAACGAGACCTTCCGCTCCCGACACCCGGGCGTGCTCCAATTGGGCGAAACGGTAGAGCATGCCCAGATCGACGTAGTGAGGGTCGGGCTCGGGCACCTTACGATGCCTCAGCTCGGTGTCAGGCACGTCGTCGGGGATCTCGAATCGCTCGAGCGTGATGGCCGGCCCTTCGCCGGCAGGGTCTTCAAATATGACTTTCTTAGGCAACGGCTGTCTCCTGGTATGACTTGATCTCTGATGCTCTGAGCCACCATGTGTCCATCCCCCACAGGGCCAGACTCCGGCGCAGGGCATTTCTGGTTCCGTTGATCATCGCCTGGGTCAGGTCCTCTGGCTGGGACACGACCTCGTGACGACGGTAAGCCTCATCCACGGTGTGATCCCCGATCCCGATTCCGATCACAGTGGTGCCACTGGCCTCGACCGCGGCCACCGACTTGGCCAGCGCCTCGAGCGATCCACGGGTCATCCCGTCGGCGAGCACCATGAGCACCCGCACCTGTGCACCAAGTCGCGCCATACGTTCCGCGGCGTGGATGATGTTGAACTCGTCCACATTGGCCGCCTTCTCGAACAGGGACACGGGTGGTGCCGTCTTGGGATCCCGACGAGCCAGCGTGGCCGCTGATCTCGGCTCCGCCGCCGTGTAGAAGAGTCCGGCGAGCGTGGGCTCGGCGTCCCGCCAGCGCCGCTCGAACGGCTTGACGACGTAGTGGTTCACAGTCGAGGTGAGACGGTCGGCGGCCGTGCCCTGGGTCCTCCGAAGGCCGGCTGTGGCCGCCGACCTCTTCCGTCGGTAGCTGTCCTCGGTGTCATCGGGCCGTGCGGCAAAGCCGCGATTGAACAGTGCGACCTCGAAGTCGATCTGCAGTTCGTCGCAAAGCCGGGCCATGGTCCAGGCACCGAGCATGGCCGCCGGCATCGCCCACGAGCTGCCCGCTTTACCCGGGCTGAGCATCGAGGCCGAAGCGTCGACGAGCAGCGAAACGGCGTAGGTCCGCCTGGTGCGAGCCGCTCTGCGCTCGTAGAGGCGCTGATAGAGCCCGGCCCCGATGAAGAGAGCTGCGTGTGGGGACACGTCACCCTGGTCGAAGCCGGAGCGGAGCCCACGTCTCTGGTTGGCGGCGAAGAGCGGGAACAACTCCCCGGAGACTCGACGCTGAGCGATGCCCCAGCGCTGCGCCATCCGGACCAATGACTCCGATCCCTCGTTGGAGAAACGTGCGAATGAGGACGGGATCGGCCCCACGACCAGCTTTCCGCCCTGACCGGTTGGGAGGAAGATGTCCGGCGCCTGACTGACCCTGAGCAGCTGATCGGTCGACTCCTCGTCGGCGATGTCGGAGGCACCCTTCCGGTCGGACATCCCAGAGCGGGCCTCGCTCGAGCGTCTGGTGTCCTGGTAGGAGTCGGCATCGGTGAGGATCGGCGAGGTCATGCGCACGGCATCCACCCCGTCTTTGGCCTTCTCGGCGTCCGCCTGAGCGGCGTGTTGCTGCTTGGCGTGCGTTTCGTTGGCCTGGACCTCGGTGATCAGGCCATGGGCTCGTGCGATGGCTTCCAACTCCAGTGCAAGCTGAGCCACCTCCCACGGATCATCCGAATCCGCGGCCGTCTCGCAGTGATGGCCGGCGTCGTCTATCGCCGCGGTGGCGCGGGACTCGAAACGCTTCTCCAGGACGTCGCGTTCGATGTAGCCGCCGGTCAGGAGAAAGCACCCGAGTACGAACTGGCTCAAAGCCCCCGAACGCGAGATCGCCTGGCTGAGGGACGACATGTACAGGTCGGCGAGGACTGATCGCGCACCGGGATAAGCAGCGAGACCCTGTGCTTCCTGCCGGGCGTCTTCGAGGGAGAAGAAGAGGACCTCGGCCACAGGCTTGTTCGTCCGCTCGAGGGCGGTGAGCAGGTCG
>JARDZU010000042.1 GCA_029240695.1 Acidimicrobiia bacterium
GCTTCGGTGATTGCCGCGGATCCGGATGCTCCAGAGCGCACGAGGGCGTGGACATCATGACCGACAAAGGGGTGCCCGTTCTCGCCGTGGCCGATGGCAATATCAGCTGGATCAGTGCCGGGCCCTCGGATTGTTGCTACCTGGGGATCGACCATGGCGGCGGATGGGAAACTCGCTATATCCATCTGAATGACGACAAGAAGGACGCCGCCGGCATCTACCTGGACAACACCGACGGTCAGGGATGGGGAATTGCCGAAGGCCTCGCCGAAGGCGTCGCCGTCAAGCGCGGTCAGGTCATCGGCTGGGCCGGTGATTCGGGAAACGCCGCAGAGTCGGTCTCGCATCTCCATTTCGAGTTGCGCAAGGACGGCACCGCGATCGACGCCTATCCCTACCTGGTCAACGCGGCTGGTGGCTGGGACGGTCGTTTCAGCGACGACGACGGGAACGTCCACGAGAAGAACATCGAGATCATCGCCCAACGCGGGATCACGCTCGGGTGCAACCCGCCGCTCAACAACATGTTCTGTCCCGAGGATCAGATCACGCGAGGGCAGATGGCGGCATTCATTGCCCGCGCTCTCGACTTACCAGAGGGCGGGGATGTCCCGTACACCGACGTAATCGGAAACAAGTTCGAGCCGGCGATCCGTGCCATCGAGGCGGCCGGCATCGGGTTTGGTTGTACCAAGACCGAGTTCTGCCCCAGCGTCCCGCTCCTTCGCCACGAGATGGCGGAGTTATTGGTCCGGGCATTCAGTTACGACAACCCGACAGGCACCAATTACTTCGTCGACGACGAAGGCAACCGGTTCGAGGACTCGATCGACGCGCTCGCGGCCCACGGCGTCACGATGGGGTGTAACCCGCCTGCCAACACCAAGTTCTGCCCGGACATGCCGCTGAAACGCTCGCAGATGGCCACCTTCTTCGTTCGGGCCATGCCCTAGCCGATTACTCGACTATCTCGTAGTACTTGTCGACGATCTCCAGCCGCCGTTGCTGATAGACCGAAGAGGACCCGGCCAACACATGCTCGATTGGGTAGGAGGCGCGTGGATCGATTCGGGCACGATCCGACGCGATCACCAGGGTGAGCACGTCCCCCTCCGGTCCGGTCGGCGGGTCACCAAGGCGGACCTTGCGCCTCTCCATGGTGTAGTCGTGGACCGTGCGGCCGAGAAGCTTCTTGACCCTGGCCTTGCCCCTTTCGCCAAGAATGGCGCCGGCGATGCGGCTGGACAGAGGTGCGTCCCAGTGAGTCTGTGCCCGCTCCCGTCCGGAGGGCGGCGGCGGCTTCAGCAGCTCTGCGGCAACTTCGGTGGCACCACCGACCCGCGTCGCCACCCCGCTCGACTGGTGGCTCGCCACCAACTCCGCGCGTACGGCAGAGTCGAGGAGGCGTGCGGTCTCTTTCGCGACCGCCGCCAGGTCGTCGTCACGCGCCGAGAGGGCGACGCCGAGGCCGGCCAGATACTGCGCGCGACCCTCTTGGTTGTCGGTCTTGCTCGAGGTGTTGGGGATCAGCAACGTCGGTACGCCGGCCGGGATCAGCTCATGAACCGAGTTGTATCCGGCCGCACTCACCGTGGCGTCGAACGCCTTGAAGTAGCGAAGCAACGGGTAGACGCCTTTGATCTCGATCACCCGTGTGTCATCGACCAGTGGAACGAGGTTGACCGCAACGGGGGAGTTGGTCACGGCCACCTGCCATTCCGGGTGGGACAGGACTACGTCGAGAGCCGTCGAGCCGGGGCCGGCCACATCACCGAGGCGGCCCGAGCCCAGTGTCAGAAGGAGCGTCGGCCGACCCGGGTCGAGGCCGAGCTCACGAGCCGCTGCCTCCCGATCGAGTTGGCTCATGACTTCGAGCAGGCTGATCGGAGGAACCCGGAGTGAGTCGGTGCCTGTGGTGGCGCCGGTGTCGATCTCCGATGCGAGATCGGTGGGCTCTATCACGAAGTCGAAGCCGCCCGTCTTCCGAAGCTGATGCTCGTTCGACCCCTGGCGCCACATGCCACGACGCAGCCAGCCCACCACGCAGTCGAGTTGAGCGACGGCCCGCATGAATCCCGAGTAGGGCGCTACCCCATCGAAGAGCAGGACATCTGGCCGAACCTCATCAGCGAAAGCGGTCAGCCGGTCCTGGAGATAGTTGTCCCACTCCTTTCGAACGATGAACTGCGTGGTGAAACTGGGGCAATACTCGCCTCTGATCCCGAACTCCATGGCCAGGGGAAAGCCAGGGGAGAGGGAGAACATCGTGGTCTCGGCCCGATCGCCAATGGCCAGGGCGATCGCCAACTGACGGGTCAGATGGCCCAGCCCCCAGCCGTTGCTGGTGACGAGGAGGATCCTGAGAGGAGCCGGCCCGGTCAGCTCAGTGCTTTCTGCAACGAAGCGGAGGCTCGGCGCAGTCGATCCCGGTATTCGGCGACCCGGGCATCGGCGGCTTCCGTACCGAGGCTGGTGGCCTCTGCCGCGAGGTCGACGATCGAGTCCCCGGACAGGGTGTCGGTCCGTGCAACGAGATCTCCGCGATCCACTGATTCGGCGAAATCCCTCAGTTTGGGTCGGTACTCGATCCCGATGAACGGAGTCGAAACCGCTGCAGCCAGGATGCAGGCGTGGAGCCGCTCTCCGATCACCACGTCCGCCGAGGCGATGAGGTCGATGGCTGCCTGATTCTCCACATAGCCGGCCAGATAGGGGAGGACCTCACCCCCGGTCGCCTTGCTCAACTGAAGGATCTGGCCGTCGTCCTCCGGGCTGGAGGCGAGGCAGACCACCTCTCGACCGTCGCCTTGCCACTGTGTCACTGCATCAGCGAGAGCAGACACCACATCCCGGTCGGAGCCACCCCACAGCTCGCCCTTGGTCCAGACCGGGGCAATGACGATCCTTCCGGCCTGTCGCTCCACGCCTTGGCTCGCTGTGGAGAGCAGCGCCGAGTCCCCACAGACCTCGAGCTCGCCCTTGTAGCCCCACGACCTCAGGGTCTCTGCTGATTGCGGCCCTCGCACTCCGACATAGACACAACTCGAGAGCCATCGCACCCAACGCGCCGGGTCTTCTGTCAAACCCCAGAACTCGGGGCTGGCCACCCCGGTGCCCAGGGTTGCCCTCTCGATCCGGGGTGAGTCTCGTTCAGACACCCAACGGAGATAGGTGCGCATGTTGATCAGGGTGCCGCCGCCGAGGATGATGAGGTCCTGTGGGTCGCCCGACTCGGCGATGTCTGCCCAGTCGAGCAGGTCTCGGATTCGATCCACCATCACGTCGTCGCCGAGGTTGAACCGACCCGTCCATCCGACATAGCGGGCTTGGGGACGGCGTTCGCCGCTCGATTCAGGTTTCGCTTTCAGTCGTGAAACCGGCGTGTAAGCCGAGCCCTCGCCTCGTGCGGTGATGTACCGGGACACTGTTCCCACCGCCTGCCGAGGGCTCTTCACGACGTCCTTCACCACCCTTATCGGGTTGGGTGGGACGTTGGTGAAGTCGGCTGGGCGCTCCGCCCGTTCGAGGCCGGGCAGGCGAACCGCGGCCGAGGGCCAATGCCGATTCATGTCCCATTCCTGGCTGGTTCGCCATACCTCGGCGACCTTTGCTCCCTCGCGCATGAGTTTGGTGGCCTCGCGTTTTCGTATGAACCAGCAGAGCGGCATGGCTTGTTGCCAGCCCGAGTCGACCGCGGCGGCTCCGTTCTGGGTCCTAGCCGCCCCTCCCTGGTTTCTCGCCAAGGCGTAGCCGGTCGTCGCTGTCACGTACTCCGGTCGCTGATCGAGGCGCTTGATCATCTCCGAGAACAGCACATCGGATGGCGCCCCGTGGCCGTTCAAGTAGCAGACGTATTCGCTGGTGGCCGAGGACGTCGCGTCTTCGAGCGAGGGGCTGAACCGGATGCGCCGATCTCCGATGGTGGCCCCGGCGAACGGGTCGTGATCATCTGGATCCGCCACTACGACCAGCTCGAAATCAGTCCGGGGCTGCGCGAGCAGCAGCTCCCAGGTGGCCTCCAATGCTCCGACCGGGACGTCGTAGAGGACGATCGAAAGCTTCGGGTTCTCCGGAATCGTGGTCGGTGGCCGCTTCCGATAGAAATGATGAGGCACCAGGCTCGCCATCAAGCCGGAATTGAGTCGCCGTGCCTCCTTCCTACCCTCGACACCGCCGGCGGAGTCGAGGTCCAGTTGGTGGTCGATCTCGAGCGTCGGGTCGAACACGAAGGTTGCGCCCGCTTGCCAGGCCCGCCATCCCAACTCGCTGTCCTCGCTTCCCCACCAGCGGAATCGCTCGTCGAATCCTCCCAACTCACGGAAGAAGGCGAGAGGGAGCGATATGTTCGACGAGACGAAGGCACGAAACGCCTCACCGCCGTGCTGCAGGCCGGCGGACCGCCGCATCATTTGGGTTCGATAGTGCTCGGCCTCCCCGGATGTCTCGTCCGGAGGGTTGGAACGACTGCCGATTACCACCGATGTCGCGGACGACCCGTGCCAGGCCCGGTGGCGCTCGACGAAGTCCGGGGGAACCATGCAGTCCGAGTCGAGCAAGAGGAGGATGTCGGCGTTGGCGTGAGCTGCGCCCAGATTCCGGGCCCGACCGGCGCCGAAGCCGTCGTGCGGTTGATAGTGGTAGCTGATATCGAGGCCATCGACTGACTCGACCACACCGCGAATGTCCTCGTCGGACCCGTCGTCGCATACGTGGACCTCGAAGGTCGAGGTGTCCGGTTGTTGCGCCAATGATGCCAACGCCCGGGCGAGAAGCGCCGATCGGTTGTAGGCGGGGATGACGACGGCCACCCGAAGCCCGGATGCCCCGATCGGATCAGGGGCAACCTGGTTTACGTTGTGCGGTTGGACTCCCTCGCTCACTCGGTGACGACCTCATGGGGCATGATTCGATACGCCTCCGCCATCAGGTCGTAGCGCCGCGCAGTCCCCAGTTGGGACACAACGGCGCTCGGGTGATGATCTTCGACGAATTCGTCCAGCCCTTCGAAGGGCCCGTCGACGTAGATGTACCGCCTCGCGCTTGCCAGCACTTTCTCCATGAGCAGCGGGTCTCCACCCTGGCGTACAGCCGCTGCTTCGAGGTTGCGGGGGCGGAGACGGTGCTGACTGATCTCGGCGGCTCCCCATATCTCACGATCGGGCAGCGCCACGGCGAGTTCCGGCGCTCCGAGCTCCACCACCTTCTGTACCTCGGCGTCGCGCCTGATCAGCTCTGCCATGGCGTCAAGCTCGGGCACCGCGGGAATATCCCGCTTCTCGATCTCTCCAGCGATCTGGAACAACTCATCTACCCGATGGTCGTATGTGTTGATGCCCAGCGATCGATTCAAGGCTCGATCAGCGATCTCCTGCATCGCGTCCAGGTCGGAGAGGAGCTCTCTCACGTCGGCCACGACATCGGGGCCGAGCCTCGCGTACTCCACACCTGGCTCGAGGATCAGCTCCATCCCGGGGAGATGATCAGAGAGAAGGACTGCCCCGCTCCCCACCGCTTCGAGGACTCGCATGGTGATCGGGAAGTGCCTCGTGCCACCTTCGTTGACGACAATCCGAGCCTTGGAGTACATGTCAGCCATGACATCGGCAGTGACCTTCTCCCCGAAGGCAAGACGATGTCCGGGAAATGACGCCTCCAGCTCACGGACGATCTGCTGCCGCCTGCCGTACGGACCCCCCTCCCAGAGCTTGGCGCCCACCAGAGCGACATCGAACGGTCGATCCTTCAGGGGGAGGCTGGGATCGAGGACCTCGGTGGCAACGCCAAACGGGAAGCGATAGACCGGGGTCGGGAACCACGGAGCCAGATGCCAGGAGTGGGCAAGGAGTACGGCGTCGGCGCGATATCGGTTGGCGAGGCGAAGATTGGTATGGAGGTGGTGCTCCCCGTGGTGCGCCCAGAACATAGTGGGCACGCTGGTAGTCCCGGTCACTTCGAGTGCCGGATATGGGCCCTCGACGAAGACGATCAGGTCGGTGTCCGCATCGATTTCATCGAGATCGACGCCTTCCGTCTCTAGCCGAACCTGTGCCCCACTCCTTCGAAGGGCCGACTCGAGGTATTTCCCGGGATTCGAGTCGGTCTTGCGGTAGCAGATGATGACATTCCGATCATGGTGACGGTCGCGGGCCGGGGTGTACGGCGTTCGTCGGTCGTCCGGCGTCTGGAATAGGCCGACACCAGGTATCGACGTGGCGAGATCGGGATGGTGAGGAGCGAGGGAGATGAGATCGACTTCGGGCGGGCAATCCATGTGAGGGGACCGGAACACCGTGCCACCTGTGGATCGCGCCGCCGCCACGGCGGCTCCGACCGCATTTGGATGTGTCGGAAGGAAACACTCGGCGCCGGTGGCGACTGCAGCGTCGGCCAGCCTCCGCATGATCCCTGACTCTCGCCAGGACCTGGGCTGTGCCCTCCGGATCACGGAGCCGACAGGACCAAGGCCCATCGGTGAGTTGTTGGGGACCGTCGAGGTGACCGGGCCGACACGGGGCGAATTGTCGACTGCCACCACCGAGACCTCATGACCGGCAGAGACCAACGCCCTATAGATAGAGAGGGCGTTTCGGTCGTTGTGGAACCGGTTGCGTGCGACCAGGCAGAAATGCATCGGTTGGAAGATCGTATCGACTCGTTATGAGTTGATCAGGTCCATGGATCGCCGGATGAACCCCGCCATCTGACCCCGGGTGACCGAATCGACGGGGCAGAACCGGTTGTTGTTCGGCGGATTGCAGCCGAAGGTGATGCCGGCTGCGGCCACACGGTTGATTGCTCCTTCGAAGGCGGATGCTTCGTCGTCGACGAAGGAATCCGTGCCGGTCGCCGGTAGGTCGAGGCCTCGGAACAGCATGGCGGCGATCTGCTCTCTGGGAATCTGCTGTTCACCGCAGTACCGGTTGGGGGCGCATCCGGTGGTGATGCCGGCTGCCGCCATCCGATTGGCTGCGTCTTCATAGAAGGCTCCCTCGTCGTCGACGAAGAAATCGGTCGAGGTCTGCGGTGGGTCGAGTGCCCGGGTCAGGAACACCGCCATCTGACCTCTGGTCACGAGGTTCTCCGGGCAGAACCGAATGTTCACGGGCGGATCACATCCTTGGGTGACACCGATGGAGGCCAGTTGGTCGATGGCGGCGAGGAACACCGAGTCGGAAGTATCGATGAACCTGCGGGTCAAGGTACGCCCCGCGTTGACCCGTCCCGTCTCGACCAGTGACCCGACGATGCCTGGCCGGTCGACAAATGCCTTGATCCTGGCCACCAGCTCCTGATGCGCGATTCCCGGGTCGGCTTCGAGGAGAAGAGCCGCCACGCCGGCCACCACGGGGGAGGCGAACGACGTTCCATCTGCATAGACGTACCCGCCCCCGGTGTCTGTAGTGAGGATCTCCACACCCGGAGCTGCCACATCGATCGTGGTGCGACCGTAGTTGCTGAACCCGGCCAACCGATCGAATCGGTCGGTGGCGGCCACACCTACGACGTTCGAGTAAGGGAGCCCACCTGGTACGAGGATCTGGCCTGGAGACAATGCATCCAGGTCGATCCCGGTCGAGGCATTGCCCGCAGCTGCAATCACAGTCACATCGAACGACCGGGCGTAGTGAACCGCCGCCCCCACCGGTCCTTCGTCAGAAAGAAATGCACCGATTGAGAGGTTGATGATCTCGGCGTGGTGGTCGACCGCCCAGATGATGCCGTTGGCGACGTCGGCTGTGCTGCAGCTCCCGTTCGAGCAGGCTCTCACCGCCATGATCCGGGCGTCAGGTGCGACGCCCGCCGTCCCAACATCGTTCTCGGGGGCGGCGATCACGCCGGAGACCATGGTGCCATGTGCGTCATCCGAGCTCGTGCTGCCCGGGCTCGGGTCGTCGTCGCCGTCGACGAAATCGACGCCCTGGGCCAAGATGCGGCCAACGAGATCGGGATGATTTCGCTCGACCCCGGAGTCGATCACTGCCACCACGATTGGGAGGCCCGTAGAGCGCCCCCAGGCGGTGGGCGTGTCGATGTCTGCGTCGGCACTTCCCCCGCCCTGGCCCACATTGTGATGGTGCCACTGTTCGGGGAACAGCGGCTCGTCGACGGGATCGAACTGCTCGAGGGACGCCTCCTCGAACACCGGCTCACCTGCCTCTTCCGACACCGCCTCGAGAGTCTGCTCGACGGTCCCTTCCAGCGGTACCTCGATCGTGACCCAGTGCTCCTCGGGACCGCCTGCGGTTTGCTCGAGGACATCCGCCTGGTCGAGAGCGACAAGGGAGTCAGCCGGCACCACGACCTCGACTGTCTCGAGCGGCTCGGGTGCAGTCGTGGCTGCGATCGCGAGCATGACCAGGAGGGCAGGAAATGGAGACATGCCCGGCCATCTTCACAGACTCGTTGGGGTAGGCAAGGTGATGGGTTACGGTGGTCGGGCTTGATGACGCATCTGGCTGCATTCGCCCTCGCCATGAGCCTGTTCCAGGTGGCGGGTCCGACCCCAGGTGGCACCTTCACAGACGATGACGGGCATGTTCTCGAGGGCGCTATCGAGGCGATTGCCGCTGAGGGCATCACATTCGGCTGCAATCCTCCTTTGAACGACCGGTATTGCCCGGAGCGGGTGCTCACCAGAGCACAGATGGCGGCGATGGTCGTCAGGGCCCAGGATCTCCCCGCCACATCGACGGATGCGTTCGTCGACGACGATGGTCATGTCCTCGAGGGTGCGATCAATCGTCTCGCTGCGGCCGGGATCACGTTTGGCTGCAACCCACCCGCAAACAACCGCTTCTGTCCGGACGACACCGTCACCCGGGCTCAGGCGGCAGGTTTCCTGGCACGTGCCCTGTCGATCCCGGCGTCGAGCACGAATCATTTCGTCGACGACAACGGACATGTGCTCGAAGGGGCCATCAACCGGATCGCCGATCGTGGAATAACTCTGGGCTGCAATCCCCCGGTCAACGATCGCTTCTGTCCTAACGACGGCGTCACGCGGGCTCAGATCGCCGGGATGTTGACCAGGGCGCTCGGCCTGACTCCGCTGCCCCCGCCGCCACGATCAGCCCTGGCCTGGGCCACGGTCGTCGATGGGCTGGACGCGCCTATCCAGGTCCTTTCTCCGCCGGGAGAGAACCGGCTGCTGATCGCAGAGCAGGGAGGGGTTGTGCGGATCGCCCAGGGAGGCAACCTCACCGGGATCTTCTTGGACATCTCGGATGACGTCATCTTCAGTGGCGAGCGCGGGCTTCTCTCGATCGAGCTGCATCCGGACTACCCGGCCGATCGGCGTCTGTTCGCCTGGTACTCAGGCCCTCTCCGATCGGGTGGGAGCGGCGACCACACCACCTATCTGGTCGAGTACGACATCGCCCCCAATCTCCAGACCGCCTCGTCCCCACGCACCGTGCTGGCCGTCGATCAGCCGTTCAGCAACCACAACGGAGGTTTTCTGTCCTTCGGCCCCGATGGTTATCTGTATCTATCTCTCGGCGACGGGGGGAGCAGCAACGACCCGGGTGGCCGGGCCCGCAACCTGAACACCTTGCTCGGGAAGATGATCCGCATCGATGTCGACGGTGCCGAGCCTTATGCCATCCCAGCCGACAACCCCTATGTCGGACGCTCGGGCCGGGACGAGATCTGGGCCTCAGGGCTGCGCAACCCGTTCCGCTGGTCCTTCGACGGAAACCTGATGTTCATCGGGGATGTCGGCCAGAGTGCCCGTGAGGAGATCGATGCCGTGACGGTCACCCCGACCGGGTACGACTTCGGATGGTCCCGTTTCGAAGGCACGGTGTGCAATCCCGACGACACCGATCCAAGTTGCTCCCGTGCCGGCCTCACCTTCCCCGTGGCCGAGTACGGAAGGTCGGTGGGGAGGACGATCACCGGGGGAGTGGTCTATCGGGGCCCGACGGTCCGATCCCTTGATCAGTTCTACGTCTACGCCGACTTCGGCAGTGGCCGGGTCCTCGCCTTCCGTTATCTCAATGGCCGGGCTGTCGATGCCAAAGACCTCACGTCTCGGCTCGGCGACACAGGTTTGGTGTCATTCGAGACCGACAACAGTGGCGAGATGCTTGCCGTCGACTACTTCGATGGTGTCGTTTACCGGCTGACCGGGGGTTGACCGATTTCCTACAGGGTGGCCGGAAACCGGCCGATTCACGCGGGGTGAGACTCAGAAGGACGATCTCCGTCTTTGTCGCGTCCCTGACGCTGCTGAGCTTGGCTGCGCCGGTCCTCGCCGCTGACGAGGAGTGGGAATTCGACGGTGGTGGCTGGGGTCACGGGGTCGGCTTGTCACAGTTCGGTGCCCTTGGTCAGGCCCAGGACGGGCGTAACGCGACCCAGATCCTCCAGCACTACTACACCGGAACTTCGGTCGCGTCGATGCCGAGCAGCCACTGGACCAGACAGTCCAATGCGCTCTGGGTGGGACTCATCGAGAACACCACCGCGGTGAATCTCACCGCAGTCGGGGGGGCTCTGTCGATCTGCCAGCCGGCGGGAATCTGCCCTCCGGCCGGTGGCTTCGCCGACGCCACGATCAACCCGGGCGAGACCTGGTTGTTCGAAGTCAACCCCCTGGACCCGAACCAGTGCCGTTTTCGCAAGAAGGACGTGGGCAACACCGGATGGAAGGCATGTAACGGCCGGATCGCCGGTCTGAGCCCCTCCAGCCGGGTTTCGATAAACGGCACCCAGTACGCGCGGGGAGAAATCCGCTTCGTCGACTCGGCCGCCGGATTCCATGTGGTGGCTACGGTCGGACTGGAGGCCTATCTGTTTGGGCTGGCCGAGGTGCCCTCGTCCTGGCCGGCGGAGGCCCTCAAGGCTCAGGCCGTCATCGGTCGCAGCTACGCCGTCGCCACGGCGGTCCTGCGCGGCGGAGGTGATGGCTCCGGCAAAGACCCGGGCTGTGGGTGTCATCTGAGGGATACCACGGCCGATCAGGCCTACGTTGGATGGAGCAAGGAGAGCCCGGCTGCGGGCAACTTCGGCGCTCAGTGGGTGGCGGCCGTCCAAAGCACCGACCGGAGTGTCCTTATCCACCCCCAATCCAACTATGCGTTGCGCATTGCCCGCGCCTTCTATTCGTCTTCGAACGGTGGTGCCAGCGAGGACGTCGAGTTCGTCTGGGGAGGAACAGCGCTGCCTTGGCTTCGGTCGGTGGGTGACAAATGGTCGGCGGATCCCGACATCAACCCGTTGGCGAGGTGGACCGTCGTCGTCCCCGCCCCCAGGATCGCTGCTCACTTCGGGTGGAACAGCGTGACCAACGTCAGGCAGATCGCTGGGCCACCCGGCGCCGTGATCGAGTTCTCCGGGAAGAAGAGCGGTTCTGCGGTCACCGCCAAGATGTGGGGGGAGAATCTGAGGATCTTCCTGATCGACAACGCCTTCCGTCGGGACGGCGCCGCGGTTCGGGTCTCGCCCTACATCAGCGGCATCGGCTACCGGGGCCCGTTCCTCGACATCGTGGGCAACACGTTCGAAGCGGCCATCATTTGGCTCGCCCAGCAAAAGATCACCTTGGGCTGTGACCCGCCGTTGAACAGCAACTTCTGCCCGGACGAGGAAGTCACGAGGGGTCAGATGGCGGTGTTCATCTCCAGGGCTTTGAACCTGCCGGCCCCGGACTCGGATCATTTCACGGACGATGACGGGAAGTTCTACGAGGCCGCCGCCAACCAGCTCTATGAGTTCGGAATCACCTTTGGCTGTCGGGCCAATCGATTCTGTGGCGATCAGCCCATCCCCCGCGGGCAGATGGCCGCCTTCCTGGCGAGGGCGTACGGGCTGCCTGACGCGCCAACAGACCATTTTGTCGACGACTCCCTCTCGGAGTTCCAACCGGCCATCAACAAGATCGCGTCCGTGGGGATCACGCTCGGGTGCAACCCACCGACCAACGACAGGTTCTGCCCCGGGGACAGAGTCACGAGGGGACAAATGGCCGCCTTCCTCAAGCGTGCGGCGGAGTGGGATTCCTGATCCTCCTACCATCTCGGCCGTGACAGACAGGGTCGAGAGCTTCTCCACGGATACGTGGACCGCCGGCGTGATCGGACTCGGATATGTGGGCCTACCCCTTCTCGTCACTGCCGTGAGGTCTGGCCTGCAGGCGATCGGATTCGATGTCTCATCCGAGCGGGTCGCCGACCTTTCAGCAGGGCGGTCCCATGTCGACGATGTGTCCAACGAAGCACTGGCGACGGCCATCGAGGCCGGAGCTCGATTCTCCTCCGACCCCGCCATCCTGGCGGAGGCTGATGCGATATTCATCTGTGTCCCGAGCCCGTTGGGGCGCAATCGTCAGCCCGACCTCTCCTACATCGAGGCTGCCGCTGACACGGTCGCCCGGTTCGCTCGCTCGGGGCAATTGATCAGCCTGGAGTCGACTACCTATCCCGGAACCACCGAGGATTTTCTGGTCCCTGCGGTGGCCGCCGCGGGGCTGACCCTCGATGATGATGTCTGGGTGGCCTTCTCACCGGAGAGGGTGTCTCCCGGCGACGAGATGAAGACGGCCGATATTCCGAAGGTGGTCGGAGGGGTCACGACCCGTTCCGGTGACGTGGCCGAGGCCGCCTACCGGCGACTCGTGCCATCCATCCACCGGGTGAGCTCGGCACGAGCTGCCGAGATGAGCAAGCTCCTCGAAAACACATATCGGGCGGTCAATATCGGATTGATCAACGAGATCGCCCAGCTCTGTCACGAGCTTGGTATCGACGTGTGGGAGGTGGTCGATGCCGCTGCCACCAAACCATTCGGCTTCCAAGCCTTCTATCCGGGCCCGGGGGTGGGTGGACACTGCATCCCGCTCGATCCCCAGTATCTCGCCTGGCGAGCCAGGGAGACCAATTTCACGACGCGGTTCATCGACATCGCGGAGCAAGTCAACTCGAGGATGCCTGTGTACAGCGCCGATCGCATCGCTGAGATCCTCAACGGGCAAGGCCTGGCGGTCCGGGGGACACAGGTGCTCGGGGTCGGTATCGCCTACAAGCCTGACATCGCAGACGACCGGGAGTCCGCCTCAATTCATGTCCTCGATGTCCTCAAGGAGCGAGGGGCTCATGTTGCCGTCCTCGATCCGGTGGTCGGAGCAACACGCATCGAGGCTCTTGGGTACGAGCCGGTCGGTCCCGATGACGACCTCAGTCGCTTCTCGATCGCTGCCGTGCTCACCGACCACTCAGATCTCGATTACAAGCGTCTGGCCGACCAGGTGCCCGCCGTGTTCGACGCACGGGGTGTCTACCGCCGTCTGGGTATCACTGCCGAGAACGTCGAGGCCCTGTGAAGCCAGTCGTCCTGGTGTTGTCCACCGTGCACCGGCCGGACGACACCCGGATACGAGAGCGCCTCATCAGAACTCTGGCCCGTGACTTCGAGGTCGAGTACGCGACGAGAGTACCGGGGCCGTCGGAGACGTCGGGGCTGCGATGGATGTCGCTCCGGGGTGGCCGGGCGGAGCGTTGGTTCCGGGCCCTGGGGCTGGTGATTCGTCGTGACTGGGACATCCTGGTTCTCCACGACCCCGAGACGATCCCGATCGGCCTCATGGCGCGGACGCTGAAGCGGCGTCCGGTGGTTTTCGACGTTCATGAGGACATCCCCGCCACTGCGCTCACGCGTCCGTGGGTCCCCGGCCCTCTTCGCGGGCCCCTGGTCACGGTCAGCAGGTGGGCACTCGGGATGGCGGAGAGGTTCCTGACCATCACACTGGCCGAGGCCGCGTACTCCCATCTCTTCTCCAGGGACCACGTTGTTTTCCCCAATTACCCGGACACGTCCGCATATCCGGTCCCCGTGGGGGAGCCCCGGCAGGAGGCGATCCATGTCGGCGATGTCACCGTGATTCGCGGACTGGACGTCGCGATCGCGGGGTGCGCCCTGGCTGGATTGCCCTTGCGTCTGATCGGGCCGGTTAGCCCGGAGACTCGGGCGGTGTTGACGAATCTGGCTCGAACAAAAGGAGGCGAGGTCGTCTTCGATGGTCCTCGCCCCAATCCGGAGGCGATGACTATCGCTGCGGGCGCCGCAGTTGCGATCGTGCCGTGGAAGAACCTGCCGAACTACCGGGACTCGGTGCCAACCAAGCTCTTCGAGTATCTGGCACTGGGGGTCCCCGTGGTTGCCTCCGACCTTCCGGGGATCAGGGGCGCCGGAGTGGGGAAGCTCGCCGTGGTCCTGGTCGAGCCGCAGAATCCCGAGGCCCTGGCTGCTGGAATCGTCGAGGCGCTCGATGGAGGACTGCGGGGGAGGGCCGCCGCCGATGTCGGGAAGGTGCGAGACGGATATCGCTGGCCCGACCGTGAGGTCAGCGCGTTCTACCTCGGCTTGGCCGGCCAAGGAGGAACCCGAGACCCCAACTCAAATGCATCGCTGCCAGGGCCGGAGGTATGAGCAAGGCGCCAGAGCCGATGCTCCCGAGCCGGCTCAGGCCGAGCAATACCAGAACGAGCAGGTAGGCCCCAACAGCGAGCCAGGCCCATGGCCACCACACGCCGGCGATGATCGAGAGTGCGAGCCCGGCGACGAGGAGGGGTGGCGCAAGCTGACGTGGCTGCAGCGTCCCGGGATGACGACGTGCGAATTCCCGCTTCCAACGTCCATAGTCGAAGTACTGACGGGCGAGACCGGCCAGCGATCCCCGCGGTCGATAAGCGACTTCGAGTCCGGGATCGAACCAGACGATGCCACCCGAGTCCCTGATCCGCTGGTTCAGCTCGTAGTCCTGATTGCGGTCGAAATGCTCGTCGTAGCCTCCGAGGCGCTCCAGTGTCGACTTCCGGAAAACGCCCAGATAGACAGTATCGGCCCGGCCAGGCTTGCCGCCGATTCGGTACCGAGCATCGCCGGCTCCGAGCCGGGAGGACATGGCGGCGGCGATCGCTTTCTCCCATGCCGTCCTACCCACCGGCACCTGCATGCCGCCGACCACATCGGCGCCTGTATCGATCAGGATCTGCACAGCCCGGTCCAGGTAGCCCGGAGGAATCACAGAATGGGCATCCACCCGGGCGATCACCTCAGCCGTGGTGCGGGCCAGGGCGAGGTTGAGCCCGGTCGGCGTTCGGCCGCTCGGATTGTCCACCACCACCGCGCCACACGCGCGGGCTGCATCGGCGGTTTCGGAGTCCGAAGCCGCCACCACCACCGATCCGAGGAGGGGATAGGTCTGGCCTCTGACCGCTTCCAGTGCGGGCCGGATCCTGTCCCCGACGTCCTTGGCCGGCACGATCACGTCGACCGAGGGCTGAGCCATCACGCTTGGATTCTCACATGCTTTCCGTTTGGCCACCGGAAGCACTGCCCCTGTTGTGTATCGCAGCCAGGACAAGGAACACGACCGTGACCGCCAGGTAATGGGCCAGGATCCGGTTGCCGGAATCACCCGATCCCACCCGCCAAGCTCCTTCACGTATGTATGGGAGCGCCCAATAGAGCAATGCGAAGCCAATGACCGGGATGGTCCACATTCGGCCGTCTGGTATGGACTCGACAAGCAGGGCGACCAGCAGCAGGGCGATTGCGGCGACCCAGGTCAACAACCAGAACCCGTCCCTCACCAGGTTGCGCACTGTTGACTCGATAGATGTCCCAAAGACAGCCGGGTCTGTGGCTACATAGAACACGAGCAAGAGGGCAAGACCGACAACCCCGGCCAGGTCCAGCCATCGGGCCCAGGGCCGGGCACGCTGCGCTCCGCACACGAGACAAAGGGCGATCGCGAGACCAATGGCGACGAGACTTCCGAAGACCGGTGCGGTTGGCGAGATCTCGTCGCCGCCTGCTGCGTGGCGCCACAGCCCGAGCCCGTACCAAAAAGCGCTTACAGCCAAAGTAGGAAGAGTCATAGCGAGTCTGACCGTCATGTTCGCCCGGCTGGCCGCAACCGTCACCAGGACGATGGCGACGACCAGGGGAGCCTCGGGTCGGAAGAGGAGGGTCACTGCCAGGGCAAGACCGGACGGTACGGCCCACCTGGACAGCCCTCGAGACACGGCGAGCCAGGTTCCGGCTACGGCGATCAACAGATACGAGGCTGTCTGGATATGCGTGTTGATGTAGAACGAGTCGTAGACGAGGCGGTTGGACGACAACAGAAACAGAGTCGCGGTCGCTACGAGAACCATTCGGTTCCGCCGAGACAAGGCCCCACGGGTTAAGTCGACGGCCAGCCAGACGAACAGTCCCAATCCGAACGCTCCGAACAAGGGGCCGAGCGAGGCCAGATAACGGCGGCCCACGAGGTCGGACATGCTGTGCAGGGCCGGCAGCCCGATCTGGCGTGTCACCAGATCGACGGCGTTCATCTCGCGTAGTCCTTCGGCGAGCACGAGATCGTTGGACGCCAGCAGGTAGCGGAGCGAATCAGGCGTCAATCTGGTGAGGTGCCACTGCCTCGCGGCGATAGCGGTCAACGCAGCGACCCCGACGCCTGTCAGGATCCACAGCAGATCCTCACGCTGAAGGCCACCCCCCTTGACCAGAGTGATCCCGGCCACCACCAATCCGAGCCCCAGGGCGACCAACAGGGCGATGGCTGGGTCCAGTGTCCCGACGATGACGAGGGAGACCAGGGCCACTATCGCATAGAGGGCCGCTCCAATCGGCAACGACAGCCAGCACCTCGCCGCGGCGGTCACGTCTCTCCGGACGACAGTGAGCAAGGCGCTTCCGGAAATCGTCAACGCTACAGCGATGCCGACTTCGGTCATCACGAAGACACCGGCGCGGGTGCGACGGAGTTCGGGACTACCACGAACTCACCGCCGGGACGCTCGGCGAGCCACCAGAGGTCGTCGTCTCCAGCAACGATCGAGATGGTGACATCGCCCGATTCAGTCTCGAGCAACCAGCTCTCGGAGCTCTCGGGGATATTGGTTCCGCCCGCACTCGGGTCGTAGTCGACCTCGACTACCTCAAAGCCGGCGAAGCCTTCCGCGAGCTCCGCATTGACGAAGGAGCCGTTCGGGACGACGAGGACCCCACCATCGGCCGCGTCGTCTAGCTCGAGGTAAAACCCGAACCGACGATCGACGGCGCGTTGCTCGGTGTGCACCAGCTCGGTCAGTGATCCGTCTCGATGCGTCCGAATGGGGGCAGCCGACCCGGGAAGGAATGGGGTCAGCGCAAGATTGATGACGGCGGTGGCGGCGAACGCTGCCGCGAGGAACCGGGTGTACATCCGCCCCAGACGCGCACGCAACCTCTGGGGTGGATCCGGCTGCGGCACGCGGGGACGATACCGCTCCTCCGAACTTTGGCAGGTGCTGATCGCTGGTCGACATCCGCCTTGCTCCCAATTGCGGACTCTTATCGTGGGCGGGTGACTGTCACGCCGGAGGAAGAGCCGACACAGCGGAGAAGCCGATCGCGGCTCTACACCGTGGGGCGCTGGCTGGTTGTGCTCATCTTCTTCTTTTTCATCGGTCGCAGTCTCGTGGTCAATTGGGACGAAGTCTCTCGGGCCGACCTTCACTTCGACCTTTGGTTGCTGCTCGCATCATTCGCCTTGCTCGGGCTCTGGATGGTCGGCCAGGCCCTCATCTGGCATCTGTTGACGGTGAGCAGCGGAGCCCATATCCCGCTGCCCCGCGCCATGGCAGCCTGGTTCTACTCCCAGCT
>JARDZU010000186.1 GCA_029240695.1 Acidimicrobiia bacterium
GGGTCGGCTTGTGAGGTAGAGAGCCAGATGTTGGTGGCCGAGCGGCTGGGCATTCTGAAGCACGCCGAAGAACTTTTGCGCGAGGTAGACAGTGTGCGCCGCCAGCTCATCAGACTTCAGCAACGCCTCGACACACCGGAAACTAGACCTACGGCCTAGAACTTAGAACTCTTTCGGCGCACACCCCAGATCCCGACGCCGACTAGACCCAGGACCCCGACCAGGGTGGCGATCTTCCCTCCGGTCTCAGCCCACGTGTCCTGGAACTCGAGAACGACCTCCTCGCTGGTGGGCACGACCACCATCAGAGACGGGGTCGCTCGCCAGGGGCCATCGGCACCGGTCGCGGTCCAGTTCGGGAAATAGGAAACCTTGACCAGGTGAGGCACGCCCACTGCGGTGGTGCTGAACGAGATCTTGTGGTTCTCGACAGCGATGTCGCTGACCGCATCCGCCGGTGCATCCAGCGCGACGTCGGGTCTCTCTTCGATTGACTCGATGCGAGGCCATTCCTCGGGGCCGTCGGTCACAACCAATCTGTCGAGATTGTCCACGTCCTCGTACCAGGTGAGAGCCATGTCGAAGAAGCTTGGCAGCTCCTCGCCATCCGACCCGGTGACTGTGTCCGAGCCCGTCAGCGAGTCGAGCAGACCGTGCTCTGGGACCTCGTAGACGGACGGTAGGTGCGACGCCACCTCGACCAACTCCGTCTCGGGGAGCTGGTAAATGCTGAACGGCCCGGTCGTCGCCAGCTTCGACATCTCCGAGATCCCGTCAGCGCGCTCCGTGGCCTCAGGCGTGACCGACACGTAGTAGTCGACCCCGAACAGCTCGAGGTGCTTGAGGCCGCGTTCCATCTCACCCGTGTGGTACTGCAACCCCGGTATCGGGTTCGACGGACGCTCCGACATCTCGGACGAATTGATGAAATGGAACGGGGTGGTCAGTGAAGACTCGAAGAAGAGCCCTTCCATCGAGGGGTGCGAGCCTTCGGTCCAGTACGGGATCAGCATCGGGGACATGGGTGTCCCATAGACACCGAGCTCCTTGTTGGCAGCCTCCCAATGGACTCTTCCCTCTGGAAGGGTGTCGATCTCGGCCATGAGTGCCTCGTACTCGGGCCACTTTTCCTTGTTCTCGTAACCTGCGTAGTTCCATTTCGCCCACCCGTCGACAAACGTCACACCGGTGAGAGCGCCAAGAACCACGATGGAAACCGTGGCCCCGGTGAGGAACGTGCGGGTGGAAAGGCTCGACCCCCACAGGAAGGTGAGCCCGATGATGAGAGCCCCGGCCACGCCGACCGGGATCGCCGCCCATGCCGGGAATTCGGTCGAATCGACGACCAACGAGCAGGCAACCACGGTGATGACGGCAATCAATGCCCGCGGCCAGTACGCCGAGATCCGGGAGGGCAACCGTCTCGACAGCCAGATGATGGCCGCCCCGACGCCGACCGCGGCGAAGAAGGCAACCCCGAAATACCAATAAGGGAGAAGGCGGCCGTTCCACAGCTTCCAACGCTCCCCGCCAAACACGGTCGGGAGTAGCTCGGGCATGATGTGAGGGAGGGGGAAGTAGAGGACGGGCAGGATCGTCGCCGCCAGCAAGGGTGCGGCGCGGGATGTGCGACGGCTGATCCAGATTGCCCCCGGGATGGCCAGTGGGAGCAGGAGCCACAACTCGACCGGGAAGATCTCCTCCCACCGGGACAGAGGAGTCCAAGACATGTCCGAGCTGAACCCGATCCGAGCGATGAGCGGCAGTGCCCAGAAGGCGGCGATGGCGAATCCCCAGAGCCAGACGGCGAGCGTGCGCCAGAAGCCCTTCCGCCAAGGCAGGACGAAGAGAGACGCGAAGATGACGACGATCGTCGTAAGGACGTGGGATAGGGCGGTGGCGGCCAGGGCGACAGCCGCCCACTTCAGATATCTCCGATCGTCTCGAACCGCCCGGATGAGCAAGCCGAGATAGAGCAGGGAGAGGGCGAAGGACCAGGAGTAGGCAAACTCGCCGGCGAGAGTCGAGGCAATGTTGCCCCCGTAGATGGAGTAGCTCTCGAAGAAGGCGAACACGACCCCCGCCCCCGCCGCAACCAGGGAGATGTGCTTCCCGAGCCGCATGGAGCGGGCCAGGTAGTAGGCGGCCGGCGGTGTGGCCAGAAGACCCATGACGGTGACGACTTTGAAGGCGACGCCGTAGGGCAGGAACAGGTCCAGGAAGACAATGGTCAATGAGGGCAGGGGGAAGTAGAAGTAGAAGGCTGGAAAGCCGGCGAACCAATCATTGGACCACCCCTGGATCCTGCCTTCAGGTAGGAGGCTGTCTCTCAGGAAGGCGGGACCAAGGACGTGAGCCCCCATATCGCCACCGGTCGGAGTCGTGGACGACACGATCCACCACGGGTTCATCACCACGAGGATGACGAGGGAGATGCCGGCGAGGGTGAGGACGATCGGCCAGGGATTGCCCCGAAGAAAAGACCGTGGAGTTGTCACGCTCGATGCTGTCGGACGATCTCCAGAACTTGCGAGATGTCGATATCCTCGCCATCCCGATTCCACCACCTCTCCTCGCAATTGTGACATGCGAAGAACAGGACCTGGGTCCCGTCGGGGAGGACGTGCTCGATCTCGATCACATCAGGTTTTGAGCACTGTGGACAGTTCATCTCGTCTCGAAACTGGGGTGGGCACATCGTACGACCGTCGGGGTCCTACAACAACGCCTCCTCGTCCAGGAGACGGCCGACATACCGGCTCCGCCTCTGCCCGTTCTCGGTCCAATAGGCGTACCAGTACGGGCCGTGGGGACAACGGGTGCAACCTGTCTTCCCGCATCGCACCGCCTGTTGCCGTAGATGCACTTCGGGGTGGTCGTCCGCTCCCAAGGCACCTGAGCCCTGAAGCTGGGCCCGGGTCAGTATGAGCAGCCGACGAAGGTCGTGCTCGTCGAGATCCTTGACCGCATCGAGCAGATCGCGGTCGAGGGACATCAGGCCACGGAAAGCGGGGCGAACAACCGGGTGACGGTCCGACGGTCGGTCAACGTCCATCCGAGAGGGGGGATCATGCGATCGGCATGATCGGCACACATGGCGTACCCGTGGCGCTCGACACCGTTGACGAGGTCGTCCATCCAGACCGAACTGTTCGGGTAGGAGAAGGTCATAATGGCGGCGGCCGGCGAGCCACAACGGGCACAACTGAGAATCATGCCGGAAACGGTAGGTGTTGGGCCATGCCTGTTCAAGGATTCAAACCTCGGAGGGCTCCGTCGGGCATGCCAGGGTGGAGCGAGGCAGAGCCGTCATCGCCGACGACGACGGTGCAAGGCACGGCATCGATGCCCAGATGCGTGAACAAACCTGGGTCGTCCTCCCACCTGACCTCGATATAGCCGGCGTTGCCCAGCATGGTCTGTAGGCGCTCCTGGGCCCCGGTGCAGTCGGAACAGGTGGAGGAAGTGAAGAGGTAGACACCCGGTCTGAGCGCACCAATATCGCGACTGCCCATGGCCGACGGTCGACGCCGCAGCATTGCAACGATCATGAGCGAAACGGCAACGGCACCAATGACGATCGCCAGCCGGAGCCAGACCTCATTCATCGATGATCGGTACGCCGATGCTCTCGGCTTTGCCGGTGTCGGTATTGGTCACCCACAACGCCACAAGATCGCCGGATCCCTCGACTGTGTAGGCGTTGGCGCGACCCTCGACAGCTGGCACTTGGACGACATTTCCGGCCGGGACGGTCAGTTCCTTAGCGGCGGATTGAGCCCGTCGAGCAGTGAGGACAACGGATGCTTCCTCGAGTCCCGCATTGAGGATGACCGCGCTGCCTCTCCCACCGGGAGCCAGTCCGGCACCGGGGAGGAGCCATGTCGACGCTGTCGTCGTCGCTCCACTTGTGATCGCCACGCCCGCATCGGAAATATCTCGCAGGAAGACCGCCGCCGGCTGGGTTGTGATCACCCTGAATGCAGACGCACCCTGGAGCTCCATATCGGCAAGCGGCAAGCTTGTCGCACCCCTGCTCGGCACGACGCCCTCCCGGAACCCCTCGATCACGCCTCGCGCCCCATAGACATCGACCTGGAATGTCATCTCGGCCGCGACGCCCGTCGAGACGACGAGTTCGCCTTTGAGTCCTCCGCTCGGCACCGGGACGTACCAGTCGGACGCCGGCGCCACCGAATGCCAGAGAGCGCCGTCGGCGCCCGCATCGAAGCGGCCGACCGTCATCACATTTCCACTCGCCACCTCGATGGCAATGGAAAGTGACTGTCTTCCGGGCAAAAGCTCGGCGAGGTCAATCACTACAGATGAGCGTGACGGCACCAAAATCCCTCGCAGCTGAGGAGCGGCCTCGAGACCGGACTCCGATTGGACGATCAGATCCACAATTGCCTCACCCGCATACGGGTTCATGAGCTGCACCTGGAATCGCTCGCCGCTCACCGTGGATCCGCCGGCGAGCAAAGACTGCTGTGTGGGTGTGCGGAGACAGCCCTCGACGGCGGCCGTTTGGGCGCCCACGAACACAGATGCCGCCGCCACGTCCTGCCCCGGCAATTCGGCGAGACCGGCGCCCGTGCCCAGAGGGGCCACCTCGGCGATAGGAATCGCAGCCGAGCCAGACTCTCCGGTCGAGAACGTGGCCGAGCCCGCGGGCACGCCGGCAGCGAAGGCGGTGAAGCGCCCCTCGCCGTTGACGCCGGATGCGACTCCGATGGTCGTGGTCCGACCACTCCCCTCCTCCACCGGGCACACGGCAACGGCCGGCGCGTTGACAGCTGCAACTTCGTCGGCCTGAGGCGGTTCGGGACTCGGGATCAGCAACACGCCGATCGCTAGGGCCGCAACCAGGATGGCGAGAAGAGTCTTGATCATCGTCGCGCCCTTCCCCAGGAGACGAGGCCAATTGCCAACACGAAGAGCAAGGCGGCGGCGTAAGGAGCGTAGGACAGATATCCCGAGGCCGAGAAACTTGCCTGCCCGTCCACCGCAGACACGGAAGTGAACCAGTCGTTCTGCCCTGGTTGCGGTGCCCATCCATCCGAGTAGTTGACTCGTATCGCGAGGGGGTCCGACGAGGGAGCGCCCGCGAAACCAGTTCCCTCCCGATGCCACACCAGGTCTTCGTCGACAGCCGCCATTGCGGCAGACTGGGGGTTCTCGAACACCTTGGCGCCGGTGATCAGTGGGGTCGGGATGAGGTCCACCTGGGAGTCGAGAATCGGGTCCAACGGGGTCTCGGTGCCCTCGACTACAACCCAGTCGATGGCGAATTCGGCCAGCAGCGCCCCGGGCCGCAGATCGGCACCGCTTGCGATGCGGTCGATCACATCGGCGAGGCGGTCGTCACCGGATTGCGGT
>JARDZU010000187.1 GCA_029240695.1 Acidimicrobiia bacterium
GGCACGAGCTTCCCGGATCCTCCTCCTCCCCGATCTTCTCGTCCATCACCTCACCGGGCAGGTGGCGGCTGAGCGCTCCAACGTCTCGACTACCGCACTTATGGACATACGAACCGGAGAATGGGCCGCCGACCTCATCGCAGACCTGTCATTGGACCCGTCACTATTCCCCCCCGTAGTCGGTGCAAGGACCGCGGTCGGAACATGGAGGGGGGTCCCGGTACACCTCGTGGGCAGTCATGACACGGCGTCCGCATTCCTGGGGATGCCAGGTGGGACCAGTCACGGAACCGTCTTCGTCTCGGCCGGAACCTGGGTCCTGGTTGGGATGGAACGCCCCGGTCCGGACACGTCTTCGCGGGCACGGAAGGCCAACTTCTCCAACGAAGCCGGGGCCCTCGGTGGCATCCGATTACTCAAGAACGTGGTTGGACTGTGGATCCTGGAGCAGTGCCGCCAGGCTTGGGGCGGGCTTCCTATCGCGATGTTGCTCGAGGAGGCGGCGTCTCTGGAAGGACCGGTCCCGACCTTCGATGCCGGGGATCATCGATTCGTCAGCCCGGCCGACATGGTGCGCGAAGTGCAGGAAGCTGCCGACCTGCCACCCGGCACTCCCCGCAGTGTCATCGCGAGAAGTGTCATCGAGTCGATCGTCGGTGGCATCGGCGCTGTCGTCGAGGAGTTGACGGAGATCACCGGTGAAGACCCGGTCCGGATCGCGGTGGTAGGTGGCGGGGCGCGGATGCCATTGCTCCACGAGCTCTTGAGCCGGCGAACCGGGCTCCCGGTAGTCAGGGGCTCGCAGGAGGCCACCGCCTTGGGCAATGCCATTGTCCAGGGCCTGGCCATTGGCGCCTTCGAAAGTCTCGAGCCAGCTCGCCAGTGGTTGGGAGCGGGCGACGTCACACATTCGGTGCGGGCGGGCAACGTTTCCGGCGGCTTGAATTCAGGTCGGAATCGCGATGGGGAGGCGGAGTGAGCCGGCGCACGTTCAACAGCCCGGAAGAGCGTCTGGGCGAGGTCAAGGACCTGATTTCAGAACGCGGGGCGGTCCGAATCGATCAACTGGCCGCCGACTTCGGGGTGAGCGAGATGACGATCCGCCGCGACCTCGATGAGCTGGAGGCCCTAGGCATCGCTAGACGGGTGAGAGGTGGCGCCATCGCCCTCGGCCCGGAGCCATTCGCTCAGCGGCATCGGCACAACGCCCGCGCCAAGGGCCGGATCGCCGAGAAGCTCATCGATCTGATTCCGGCAGTGGGGACGGTCGCCTTCGATGCCTCGACCACGGTTCATCGTCTCGCCGCCTCGTTGGAGATGGCCCGCGATCTGGTCATTGTGACCAACGGCCTCGATACCTTCCATGCGGCGGTAGGCAAGCCGGGCATCACCGCCTCCGTCACCGGCGGTACGCAGGAGCCTCGCACGGGGAGCCTCGTCGGCCCGATAGCCGCCCGAACGGCTCAGGGCTTCCTCTATGACGTGTTCGTCTGCTCGGCGGCGGCACTCGACCATGAGGTCGGCTCTTCGGAGGCCAGCCTGGCCGAATCCGAGGTGAAGCGGGCTTTTGCCGCCACCAGCAGCCGAATCATTCTCGCCGTGGATCACAGCAAGCTGGAGACCAGGGCCCAGGCGAGGATGTTCGATCTGGTCGACATAGATCTGCTCGTGACGGATCTCGACCCCGAGGACGAAAGGCTCACGTCCTACTGGGAAGTAGTGAGCCTCGCCTAGGGGGTGGTCGTGCGGAGAATCGGATTCGTGCTCAAGGTCAAACCGGAGCTGATCCCGGAGTACAGGCGACGGCACGAGGAGGTCTGGCCGGAGATGCTCGATGCATTGAGCCGCACCGGATGGCACAACTACACCCTCTTCATGCGCCCGGACGGAACCCTTTTTGGATACTTCGAGACCCCCGATTCCTTAGCGGCCGCTCTCGAAGGCATGTCACGCGAGGAGGTCAATGAGCGCTGGCAGGTCGATATGGCGCCATTCTTCGAGGGAACGGGTGAGGCAGCGGACACCATGATGGAGGAGCTCGTCGAGGTGTTCCACCTGGACTGAGAAGCCGTCCGCACACCGGGTCGTCCCTGGTACCATACCCCCCTAAGGTATTACTAGGAGGCGGTTCCGATGCGCGGTTACACGCTGAACAAGGACGAGTACCTGAATCGTCTCGCCAGGATCGAGGGCCAGGTGAGGGGGTTGCAGCGAATGATTTCCGATGACACGTACTGCATCGACGTGCTCACTCAGGTCAATGCCGCCTCTTCGGCATTGCGCGCCGTGGCTGTCGGACTGCTCGACGAGCACGTCCGGCATTGCGTGCAGGAGGCGTCCGTGGCCGGCGATGCCGCCTCCGCCGACAGGATGATCGCCGAGGCCACCCGGGCGATCGAACGATTGGTGAGGTCATAACTCAGCACCAGCACCACGCCGATCACCAGCAGCACGCTGGTCATGATCAGCATGCCGACCACCAGCGGCACACTGGCCATGATCAACACGCTGGCCATGATCAGCACGCAGGTCATGACAAGCACGCCGGGCACAGCGTGGCCATGTTCCGGGACCGTTTTTGGCTGTCCCTCGCCCTGACCATTCCCATCATTTTCTACAGCCCGATGATCCAGGAGTGGTTCGGGTACACGGCTCCCGCATTTCCCGGCTCGGAGTGGGTCGGCCCTGTGCTTGGTACCGTGATCTTCATCTACGGCGGGATGCCCTTCATGCGCGGCGCGGCCCAGGAGGTGCGGGACCGGCAGCCGGGGATGATGTTGCTGATCGGCATGGCGATAACGGTCGCCTATCTCGCCTCGCTGGCGACGACTATCGGCTGGTTCGATCTCGACTTCTGGTGGGAGCTGGCCGCCTTGATCACGATCATGCTCCTCGGCCACTGGATGGAGATGAGAGCGATCGGTCAGGCACGTGGCGCCCTCGCTGCTTTGGCCGAGCTCCTGCCCGACGAGGCGGAGCGGATCATCGACGGTGAGCCCGAAACCGTTCCGATCTCCTCCCTCGCCGTCGGCGATCTCGTTTTGGTCCGCCCGGGTGCACGGGTCCCCGCCGACGGTGTGATCACGACCGGTGGCGCCGAGATGGACGAATCGATGGTGACCGGCGAGTCGAAGCCAGTGCCCAAGGGAATCGGCGAGAATGTGGTCGCTGGAACCGTCGCCACAGACTCGGCGATCCGGGTCGAGGTGACTGCCGTCGGCGACGACACCGCCCTGGCCGGGATCCAGAGACTCGTGGCAGAGGCACAGCTGTCCCGGTCTCGGGCCCAGGTCCTCGCCGACCGGGCAGCGGCTTTGCTCTTCTACGTGGCGGTTGGGGCGGCGACGATCACCGCCATTGTCTGGTGGGCTCTCGGACAACCCGAGGACGCGGTCACCCGGACCGTCTCGGTTCTCGTGATCGCCTGCCCGCACGCCCTCGGTCTCGCTATCCCCCTGGTCATCTCCATCTCCACCGGGTTGGCCGCCCGCAACGGGATCCTGGTGAAGGATCGTCTAGCACTCGAGCGCATGCGAACGGTCGACGTCGTGCTCTTCGACAAGACCGGGACGCTGACTCGGGGCGGCCACGTAGTGGTTGACGTGGCCGCCATCGATGGGGACGCCGAGAAGGTGCTGGCCGTGGCAGCAGCGGTGGAAGCCGACTCGGAACATCCCTTGGCCCGAGCGATCGTTGCCGCCGCCGCACGTGGCCCGGTAACCGCGGCCACCGGGTTTCGCTCCATGAGTGGGCGGGGAGTGGAGGCGACGGTGGATGGCGCTTCAGTGGCGGTGGGCGGCCCGGCTCTGCTGCGGGATAGAGGGCTCGAGCGTTCGCCCGATCTCGAGAAAACCGTATTCGGCTGGGAGGAGAGGGGCGCTGCGGTGCTGTACGTAATTCGCGAAAACGAGGTGTTTGGTGCGATCGCGTTGGAGGATGAGATACGGCCCGAGTCGCGCCAAGCGGTCGACGAGCTCCATCGACTTGGGGTCCGTGTGGGGATGATCACCGGTGACGCTCGTCAGGTCGCTGCCTCCGTTGCGGCCGAGTTGGGCATCGACGAGGTCCTGGCGGAGGTCCTGCCCGAGGACAAGCATTCCAAGGTGGCGGAGCTTCAGGATCGAGGATTCACGGTGGCCATGGTCGGCGACGGGGTCAACGACGCCCCCGCCCTGGCTCAGGCAGATGTCGGCATCGCCATCGGAGCGGGCACCGACGTCGCCATCGAGTCGGCCGGGATCGTCCTCGCCTCGGACGACCCGAGGGCTGTCGTCGCCATCCGGCGCCTCTCTTCGGCCGGCTATCGCAAGATGCTGCAGAACCTGGTGTGGGCCACCGGGTACAACGTGGTGGCGATACCCCTGGCCGCCGGTGCCCTGGCCTGGGCCGGAATGGTCCTGGGTCCAGCCGCTTCGGCCATCCTGATGAGTGTCTCCACCATCGTGGTCGCGATCAACGCCCAGTTCCTCAGAGGCCTGGATCTAGGCGTTTCACGAACTGGATAATTGCGTCCGTCACCTGCTCCGGGTGGGTGTGATGTGGAAAGTGACCACCGTCAGGGAGCACGAGCCTCTCGACCGGGCCGCTGACACCGCGCTCGATCGCCTCCAACTGAGCCATGGTCCCGTACTCGTCGTCAAGAGCCTGGATGACCAAGACGGGACAATGGATATTGGGCAACGAGGATTCGATGTTCCAGTCCCGAAAGGCGGGGTCCAGCCAGATCTCGCTCCATGCCCGGAACGTCGCCTCTGGGTGCCTGTGGTATTTGGCCATCCGCTGGACGAGATCGGTGGTCTCGAATCGTCTCACCGCTTCTTCGATCCCGGCGATGGTCTCCGGCTCGACGAAGACGTGTGGGGCGATCAGGACAAGACCGGAAGCCCAGTGGTGTTCCCCGGTGAAGATCAGCGAGATCGACGCCCCATCGGAGTGACCAATGAGCACCAGATCGGAGACCTCAAGTTCGCGGATGAAGTAGAAGAGAGTCGACAACGCCTGGTGGTGCAGGAACTGCGGCGTCCGGGGCTTTCTGAGCGGTCCCGACCAGCCATGCCCGGGCCGGCTGTACACGATTCCCGGGCGCTCGGTGGCCGCGGCCACATCCCGCGGCAGGTCCTTCCATGTGCCGATGCTCCCCAGCCCGTCGTGGAGGAAGATCAGCGGGTTTCTGCCATCAGGCGGATACATCCGGTATTCGAACCACTCCCCGATCCAGGAAAACGTGCTCTTGAACGGGGCGCCGTCATCGATCATGACCGATAGTCTCGCCAGGTCGGGAGTGGCAAGGGACAGATGCAGACCAACGCCAATATCAGCACCCTGGTCGATGGGTGGATGGAGGAGGGCCGGCAGGACGACACCATCCTGGT
>JARDZU010000188.1 GCA_029240695.1 Acidimicrobiia bacterium
TCGACTCCGGGCGCCGATAGACATCGAGGGTGAGGCCATCCCAGTAGTGCACTTCCGGAATCACAGTGACCCCCACGGGCAGGCGGTCCCAGGTCCGAAACAGTGACAACACTGACGGGTTGTGGCCGGTGGCGCGAGCGGAGGCGAGCGTTCGCCCGATCAAGACCAGCAAACCGAGCTCGGACAGTATGAAGATCGCGAGCCCAACCTGGCCTGCCAACGTCTCGAGGACCCCCATCGAGATGAAAGGCACGACCACCAACACCCTCACCAAGAAGAGCCAAGGCGCAAGCTCCGAGACGAGCATGGCGGGCAGCCAAGGGGGCGGGATTCCCTTGCCGGGTTGCACCGGCCGGCGCAAGGCGTTGACCGTCCACACGAGGGCGGCTCCGAACCAGATCACGAAGATGACGGACGGCATCAGCTGCAGTCAAACACCGTGTCGAGCGGCTGGAACCGGATCCCGGCGATCGAAGGAGTCATCCTGTTCACTATTCGGCGCCGAATTGACAGCGGATGGGATTATTCCAGGCCAACACAATCAGGCGGCTGATCACGATCTCGGCCGTTTATGCGGGTCTCGTGTTGTTCACGACCCTGCTCCCGATCCTTCTGCCCCTCGGGGCGTTGGTCGATGCTGCTCGATGGATGAATGCGCGTACGCCGGCGATGTCGCTGAGGATGGGCGCTTTCGCCTGGTACTACCTGCTCGGCGAGGCCTGGGCCATCCTCGCCCTGGCGATCGTCGGGTTGCTGCCCAGGCACAGGGCGATCGACTGGACTTACCGAGCGCAACAGGTCTGGCTCGACTGGAACTTCGACGCATTGCGGATTGCCTTCGGCCTGAACTTCATCGACGAAGGGACGTCCGCCATCCCCCCTGGCCCGATACTCCTCCTATCTCGCCACGCCTCGATGATCGACACGATGCTCCCGAGTCGCTACGTGGTCAAGCCTCACGGGATCAAGCTGCGCTACGTCCTGAAGAAGGAACTGCTGATCGACCCCGCGTTGGATATTGGTGGCAACCGACTCCCCAACTACTTCATCGATCGAAGGGGATCGGCGCAGGCCGAGATGGCAGCCCTGAGGGAGCTCGCAACCGGTCTCGCAGCGGATGAGGGCGTCCTCATCTACCCGGAAGGCACCCGGTACAGCGAGGAGAAGCGGGTCAGGTACAGCCGTCACTGGGTCGACCAAGGCGGGCCCATCGGTGAGATCGTTGCCGGCTTCCGGCGGGTGCTTCCCCCGAAGCCCGGGGGCACGCTGGCTCTTCTCGACGCCAGCGCGGCCGACGTGGTCGTCCTCGCCCACCGCGGTTTGGAGGGCTTCGCCCGAGTCAAGGACATGTGGTCGGGCGGCCTGGTCGGTACCACGGTCGAGTTGAGGTTCTGGCGGGTTCCCCGGAACGCCATTCCCAGTGATGACGATTCGAGGCTGCGATGGCTATTCGACCTGTGGGCCGATGTCGATGCCTGGGTGACTGCTGAGCTCTCGCGCTGATGTGGTCGCGGCGCTCCCGGCCTGGTCCCGGTGTGCCGTTGCAACCGGTAGATCGGCCCCGGCCACTCGGGCCAACTCGGCCCACAGCTCTGCCCGGTCCCCCGGTGTTTCCTGGGTGGAATCCGTGAGATGAGTCGGCGCCTGCTCTCGATCGAACCAGAAACTGCCAGACCCGCTCCCGGGCTCGTCTGACACCGCGAGCCAGATGATGGTGTCGGCCCCTTCGGCCGCGGCGCGTAGCAGCGGCTGCATCACTTTGTTGAAGACGGGCAAGGACTCTGCCACCCCGGCGGTCTTCGCCCAACCCGGGTGCATCGAATGGAAGACCACCTCTCGTCCCGGAAAGCGCTCGGCCCACATCTCGGTGAGGATGACCTGCCCCCGCTTGCTGCTGGCATATGCGGCCTTGCCTGTGTAGCGACGCCGGATGAACTGGAGGTCGCCGGGATCGATCCGGGCGGCGTACATGCCGCCGGAGCTCACGTTGATGACCCTGGCCGTCGCCGACTCGGCAAGGCGGGGTAGCAGCAGGTTGGTGAGCAGGAAGTGGCCGGCGAGATTGGTGGCAAAGGACATCTCCAAGCCCTCGTCCGTCTCCGTGCGCTCCGGCAGGAGGACACCCACGTTGTTGATCAGGACGTCGATCCTCTGCGTGGACTCGGTGAGGCGATTGGCGAGCTGCCGGACCTCTGCCAGCAGACTGAGATCGGCTCGCTGGGCCTGCACGTCGCCCTCGATGCTCTCCACCGCAGTAGCCAGCTTTCGCTCGTTCCGGCCGACTATCACTACCCGGGCTCCCAGTTTCGAAAGGGAGCGAGCTGATTCGAGCCCGATGCCACCGGTGGATCCCGTCACCACGACGGTCTTACCGGTCATATCGGCCACGACCGGGGAGAAATGGCGAGAGTGGAGCCGGTAGCCCAAGTTCGTGAAGGATGCGATGGCCAACTTGTTCATCTGTCCAGCTCGGCTGCGAGGCCGTCGAGGGCCTTGGTCCCGACCTTCTTCAGGCTGGATCCCATGAAACGGGTGAAGTGCCTGAACCAGTTGAGGAAGGTGAGGTCGGCCGTGTAGTCGATCACGGTCATGTTGTCGTGTTGTGAGAAGCGGATCTCGTCGATCGCGACCAGCTTGTCACCCCGGCCGGTGAGGACGACCCGATCGCTGGGCTCATATTCCGTGATCTCGTAGACCATCGGCATCGTGCCACTGCCGAACTCGACTTCCAACTCGAATCTGGAGCCGACACCGAGGGGACCCTGGCCGAGCCGTCGAGACGAGACAACACCTGGATCCCAGTCCTCGATGTTGGAGAAATCGGCGGTGTAAAAGAAGGCTTCGGCCTGGGCTCGCTCGACCCATCTCTGCTCGATGAGGCGGACCGCCTTGTGATCTGCCGGTTTTTCGGTTCTCATGGTTTGTCTCATGTCGCCAGTGTTCCTCCGAACACCTGCCAGGCCAGGGCCGACTTGGCCACCAGGCTGAGCAGGATGTATGTCGATTCCCCGAAGCTGTAATCCGCCCACCGACCGACCTGCTTGTACTGCAGGACCATGACGATCGCGAACACGTTGAAGAAGACGAAGAGGGAGAAGAAGATCCCGTACACGAACCCGGGAGGGTCCGCATCGAAGCCGGGGCTAAACAGGTACCAGGCGATGGCGATCCAAGGAATGGCTCCGGCCAGAACCCCCAACCAGAAGGGCATCCAGCCGACCGTCTTGCCCGGTGCCTCGTATTTCTCCTGGAGAAGGCCGAACAGGATCATCGATGCGTTGACTCCGGCAATCGCAAGCAGGGCTGCGATGTCGGCGATCCCGGTCAGAAGGGCGATCAGGACCACCATGACCGACGACGAGAGGGAGTACTCGATCCAACGGGCATAGTTGCGCTGGCGAGTCAGGTTTTGGCGATACCAACGGTAGACACCGGGTGAGGCGATGAGGAAGTGGGCGACGGCGGACATGAACAAGAAAATGGCCACCCCCCAGGCAATGCTCACCTCGAAGAGGGGGGTCACCTCGGGCGGAGCGGAGCCTGGTGGTCCTCCAATGTATGTGGCGATGACCGGGAGCGTGAAGCCGTTGGCCAGCCAAAGGACCAAGAAGGCCTGGATGGCGTGGAGCGAACCCATGCCCACGTTGTAGGCACGGAGACGATCCCCGGCACCGGGCTTGACGATGGTCTCTGTCATTGCGGTCATGCACATTGTTCGTTGCGCGCGGTCCGATCGGATGTCGAGAGCATCAGATCGCTCCAGAACGCGAAGATCTCGGGTTCAAATCCCGCTCCCGGTACGAAGAAGACCCCCGCTTACCAGGGATCTAGTCTCCTTTCGCCAGGGCGTGCGCGGACCATCTTGCAATTCAGGGGTTTCTCGTTGTTGGGAACTCTCGGCACTTTCCTGTCAGAAGTCTCTATCGCGCGTCCTTTGCGGGGAGCCAGCAATCCGTGGTCTGCATCAAACGCGAACAACGGGCCGCGCACAGAGCGCGGCCCGTTGTCGTTGCGGAACGGCGTGTCGCCTTAGCTTGACATCGATGGTGGGAGGAGAACTGCATCGATGACGTGGATCACGCCATTGGACGCTTCGATGTCTGCCATGGTGACTGTCGCCGTTTGATCGACGAAGCCGACCGTCCCGTCGTCTGCGACCGCGACGACCAGCTCTTCCCCGGAGAGCATCTCTACCGGGATCTCCTCTGTTCCTGCTGCGACGATGTCGCTGGAGGTGACGACGTCGCCGAGTACGTGATAGGTGAGGATCGCGGTAAGGGTCTCCGTGTCGGCCAGGAGCTCTTCGGCCGTCAGCCCGAGCGACGCCAAGGCGGCCTCGAAGGCCTCATTCGTCGGGGCGAATACGGTCAGGGTGGCCTCCGGGTCGCTGAGCGCATCCTGGAGACCGGCGGCTTCCACGGCGGCCGCGAGCGTCGAGAAGTCCTCGTTGGCTCCGGCGATGTCGAGAACAGTCTCTTCCATCATGGCCTCGGTGGTCGACGTGGCGTCGGCTTCGATGGTCGTCGTTGCCTCGGCCTCGGTAGTGGTGGTTGCCTCCGCCTCGGTGGTGGTCGTGTCCTCCGCGGAGTCACCGCCACACGCGGCTACGACCAGAGCCAGAACGGCTATGAGAATGGGCAGTCTGATTTGTCGGGTCATGGTTTGTCATCCTTTCCGGCACTACTTGTGCCGTCACCCCCTACTTCGGACCAGACCTGAGGGACGGATGATGCGCTGCAGCGTTTTGGCTGCCTGTCGGATGCCGAGAGGCCCCGGCGCTGTCGAATAAGAGAACCACCAGACGACTGGCGTTGACCGCGGCGGCCGCTGTGAGAGTCCCTCTTGCACCCGGAGACCCCAACGCAAATCGCGCGAGAAATGAGGATCCGGGGTTCACACCCTTGACCAGGGCGTTCAGTGGAGCTGACGGGATTTGAACCCGTGGCCCCCTCGTTGCGAAACATGCGCTCAAAACCCTCTGACCAGGGGAAACGGCGCGCTTTCACGGTCCTGTGGAGCGGCTGTGGAACAAGCAACGTGAGACAGCGTGAGATTTTGCTCGACAGGATCGACATCGCGAATTTGCGACATGGGTCATAGTGGGAACTTTCGCCGGGGTGGTCTTTTCCCTAATGGGAGCCGTCTACGTGTCGACGGCCATCGAGAAGACGGGAAGGTTTGTCGCTGCGGGCTCGCTGCGGATCACAAGGTGGTCGGATTACATGCTGAGGGAATCGTTTAATGAGCGCCTTGCATGTCGCTCTCGTTTCGATTTCAGCTGCGGAGAAGGGTCAAGACGGCCAGCACCCGACGATTGACATCGGGCGATGGTTCCAGGTCCAGCTTCTGAAACACCTGCGCA
>JARDZU010000189.1 GCA_029240695.1 Acidimicrobiia bacterium
CCTCGCCACGTCGGCCTCGAGATACAGAGAACCCCGGGGCCAGAAGTAGCCTCCTCCGATGCACTTGGCCCAACTGAATGTCGGCCGGCTGATCGACCATCCAGAGTCACCCACTGTCGCCGAGTTCATCCGAGCCCTCCCCGCCATCAACCTCCTCGGTGAGTCGAGCCCCGGATTCATCTGGCGGCTGAAAGATGACGAAGGGCCGGGCGCCCTCGAACAGCGGTTCCCGGGGCACGAGGATGACGATCGTTTCATCGTGAATCTCACCGTTTGGACCGACTACGAGGCCCTGCGTCATTTCGCGACCCGGTCCGGTCACGGCATTTATCTGAGACGGAGGTTGGAGTGGTTCGAGAAGGCCTCCGAGCCGACAACCGTGCTGTGGTGGGTCGAAGAGGGCCACATCCCCGATCTGGAGGAGGCGGCGGGCCGGCTGGCACATCTCCGCCGGCATGGGCCATCGCCTACGGCCTTCGACATGAAGACCACCAACCCGCCTCCCAATGAGGCGAACAGCTCCGAATTGATCCACGATGAGCCCCGTCTAACGGAAGTCCCGTGACTGCACGGTCTGCACACCGATCGGCTCGAAGTCGCGGGCGACGATGTTGGTCACCCCGTCGTGGTACTCGAGTCGGCCGTGGATGACCAGCGCCGGGCTCTTGCGCACCACCTGACGATGCTTTGCCCAGACATCGGGCAGCACAATGATGTTGAGGAGCCCGGTTTCGTCTTCCAGGTTGAGGAAATAGACACCCTTGGCGGTGCCCGGCCGCTGACGATGAGTGACGACGCCGGCCACCTTGATCCTCGAGCCGTTCCGCTCCATGGCCAGTGCCTCGGCCGCGGTCAGACATCCGACCATCTGGTCCCGGACGAAGCTCATCGGATGACGGTTGGAGACCCCGGTCGACCACAGATCAGCCCGATGCTCCTCCTCGGGAGCCATCGTCGGCAGAGGCGGCGCATCCACACCGGGTGAAAGTGCCAGCCGCTCGGGATCGATCTCGGCCAGGGCACCCGCCGCCCACATCCCCTCCCGGCGCCCGAGCCCGATCGACTCCAACGCGCCGGAGGCAGCGAGACCCTCTAATGCCTCCACACCGAGCCCGGTCCTGGCTGCCAGATCCTCTCCGGAAATGAACCCCCCGCCCAGGATCCGGGCCGCCTCGACCCGTGTCACCTCCTTCTCCCCCATGTTTCGCACGTAGCGCAATCCCATCCGCACCCCGACAGGAGGCCGGACCGGGTCGTCGATCATCCCTCTCCCCCGCCGCCATCTCTCCCCCAGATAGCCCACGACGTCGTCGGGATCAGCCTCGATCGGCTCGATGGTGCAGTCATGCCACGAGACATTGACGTCGGGAGCCATGACCACCACGCCATGCCGTTGGGCGTCCTGCACCAAAGAGTTGGGGCTGTAGAAGCCCATCGGCTGGGCGTTGAGCAGCCCAGCCAGGTACTCGGAGGGATAATGGAAGCGAAGCCAGGCCGACATGTAGACGATGTAGGCGAAGCTCACCGAGTGGCTCTCGGGGAACCCGAAAGCGGCGAAGCCCTGCAACTTCTCCCAGATCTCGTCGGCGGCGGCGCCGACGATCCCGTTGCCCGCCATCCCTGCGTACAGGTCCTCGCGAAGCCGGCCCATCGCCTGATCTGAGCGCTTGTGGGTCATCGCCTGACGGAGCTGGTCCGCCTGCCCCCCGTCAAAGCCGGCGCATACCCGGGCCAGCTCCATGAGCTGCTCCTGGAAGATAGGGACGCCCAGGGTCTTCTCGAGGATCTCCTCGGTCGAGGGGTGGGGGTAGACGACAGGCTCCTCGCCGTTGCGCCGGCGCAGATAGGGATGGACCGATTGCCCCTGGATCGGCCCGGGGCGGATCAGTGCCACCTCGATCGCCAGGTCGTAGAAGGTCTTCGGCTTCATCTTGGGCAAGGTGGCCATCTGTGCCCGGGACTCGATCTGGAACAGCCCCACGGTGTCAGAGCGCGTGATCGAGCGATAGATGGCCTGCTCTTGGGGGATGGCGGCCAGGTCGACGTCGATGCCGTGGGTGTCCTCGATCAGGTCGTGGGCGAGATGGAGGGCATTGAGCATCCCCAGACCGAGCAGGTCGAACTTGACGATCCCCACTGCCGCCGAGTCATCCTTGTCCCATTGGAGGACGGTGCGACCCTCGAGCCTCCCCCACTCCAGGGGAACCACCTGCCACAGCGGCCGATCAGCGATCACCATTCCCCCGGAGTGGATCCCGAGATGGCGGGGGAAGCCGTCGAGACGCCAGCAGATGTCATAGATCATCTCAGCGGTCATCCCTTCGGGCAATGGGCTGTCGAGACGGATCTGGGCCGGGTCGCGGGTGTCCACGTACTTGGACAGCCCGTCAACCTGGGCCTGGGTGAACCCGAAGGTCTTGGCTACGTCACGGAGCACCGACCGTGCCCGGTAGGTGATCACGTTGGCCACCATCGCCGCCCGCTCTCGACCGTATTTGTGGTAGCAGAACTGGATCACCTCTTCCCGGCGATCGGCCTCGAAGTCGATGTCGATGTCGGGTGGGCGACCCCGCTCCTCGGAGAGGAATCGCTCGAAGGGGAGATGGAGCCGGATCGGATCGACCCGGGTCAACCCGAGACAGCGGCACACCGCCGAGTCGGCCCCCGAGCCCCGGATCTGGCAGTAGATGTCTTGGGTGCGGGCGAAGTCCATGATGTCTTTCACCACCAGGAAGTAGCCGGGAAAGCCCAGGGACTCGATGATGTCCAGCTCGTGCTCGAGCCGGCGCCGGGCATTGGGGTCGATGCCGTCTTCGCTCCCCGGGTACACGTCCCGTGCCCCTTCCCATGTGAGATGACGCAGATACTCCATCTCGTCCCGGAAGTGGCCGGGCATGGGGAAATCGGGCAGATTGGGCGCCATCAGCCCCAAATCGAAGGCGAGCCGACGGCCCAGCTCGCCGCTCCTCGCCACCGCCCCGGGGTAACGGGTGAAGCGCCGGGCCATCTCGGCGGGATGCTTCAGGTATCGCTCGTCGCTGGCCGGGCGGAACCCGTCGGCGACTGCAAGGGTGCGGCGACCTCCAATTGCGGCCAGCACCTCGGACAGGTCGGCGTCTTTCGGATCGTGATAGTGGACCACGTTGGTGGCGACAGCGGGGAGGGAAAGCCTCTGGGCCACCTCCCACATCAAGTCGTTGCGAGGATCGTCCTCGGGCATGCGGTGATGCCAGAGCTCGAGATGAAGCCGGGTGCCGAAGAGCTCGCGGAGACGGGAAGCCTGGCGCATGGCGCCGCCCAGATCCCCTCCGGCTGCAGCCTTGGGCACGGCGCCGGCATGGCAACCGGTGAGGACATGGAGATCATGGTCGGCCGCGGCGGCGGCCAGGTCGTCCCAGTTGTAGATCGGGTGGCCTTTTTCACCGCGCATCTGGGCCCTCGTCACGAGATTGGACAGGGTCCGGTACCCGTTTGGGGATCCGGCGAGCAGCACCAGATGATCGGTCTCGGGGAGGTTCGTCGGCTTGGCCCCATGCGAGCGCACACTGCGCCCTCGACGCAGCCGCCCCTGACCGCCCTTGGACCGGGCATGACGATGCTCATCCCATTCCCGAGCAGCCGCCACCGGGTCATCGGGGCCGGCGGGGTCGATCTCGAGCCCGATCTCCACTCCGTAGATGGCGGGCAGCCCGGTTTCCTTTGCTGCCTGCCAGAACCTCGACACTCCGTAGAACCCGTCGTGATCGGTGACCGCCAATGCCTCGTAGCCAAGATCGATGGCGCGTTCCACCAGGTCTTCGGGATGCGAGGCACCGTCTAGAAAGGAAAAATTGGTATGACAGTGCAGCTCGGCGTACCCGCTCACCCTGCCCACTATATCGAACATATGTTCGACTGGTTCCCCTCGACTTAGGACTGAAGCCGTCCTAGGTTCGAGTTACGGTCGTTCTCATGACCACAGAGATCAGATCCTTCCGCATCGACGTCCCTCAAGAACAGCTCGATGACCTGCATCGGCGAATTGACGCCACTCGCTGGCCCGACGAGGTTCCCGGCGTGGGATGGGCACAGGGCATCCCGCTCGATTACACCCGAGAACTGGCCGACTACTGGCGGACTACGTACGACTGGTGGGCCCAGGAGGCCCGGCTCAATTCGTTCCCGCAGTTCCGCACCGAGATCGACGGCCACGATCTCCATTTCATCCACGTTCGCTCGGCAGAATCCGATGCAATGCCGTTGGTGCTCACACACGGATGGCCCGGGTCGATCGTGGAATACCTCGATCTGATCGGGCCGCTGACCGACCCGGTGGCGCACGGCGGCTCCGCGGAGGACGCGTTCCACGTCGTCGTGCCGACAGTCCCCGGATACGGGTTATCCGGCCCCGCAGTCGGCTGGTCCACGGCACGAGCAGCGCGAGCGTGGGCTGAGCTCATGAGCCGCCTCGGATACGACCGTTATGTCGCGCACGGCGAAGACACGGGCGCTGCCATTTCACGCGAGTTGGCGGTTATCGATCCCGAACACGTGGCCGCCCTGCATCTGACGATGATCGCCTCGGCCACCGTCACCGCCGAAACCGCGGACCCCGACAATCCCGCCGAACAACGGGCCGTGCAGATCGCTCTCCGCACCCAGCACCAACTCGGCGCGTACGCGTTGCTGCAGGCCAGCCGCCCGCAAACCTTGTCCTACGCGCTCACCGACTCGCCGGTCGGGCAGTTGGCCTGGATCGTCGAACGATTCAAGGACTGGACCGACTCCACCGACGCACCTGAGGACGCCGTCGACCGCGATGCCATGCTCACCAACGTCATGATCTATTGGCTCAGCCGCACAGCCGGCTCGTCGGCGCGGTACTACTACGAAGGCGCTGCCACCTGGGGCCAGCCCGAACCTGAAATCGATGTGCCGGTCACCGTGGCGGTCATGCCCCACGACATCGGCGTTCCCGTCCGCCGCATCGCCGAACAGAACCACAACATTGTTCGCTGGACCGAATTCGACAGGGGCGGCCACTTCGCCGCCATGGAAGAACCCGACCTCGTCGTCGCAGACCTCCGAGCTGCCTTCCGCGACTACCGGAAGTAGACACCGGGTTCGGCCGATAGACGGTGGACGCCGCTCGATATGGAAACTCCGTCAGCCCGATAGACGTTTAAGGCTCGAACACACACTCGAGGGGCGGAAATGAGATCTTGGGCATCGTTTGCGGCAGGGCTCGCTGTGTTGATGATGAGCGGCGCCTGCGCGACGGAAACCGCGACGACGACCACAGTCGGGGCCAGTACGTCGTCCTCAACGTCATCGACCACGGAGGTCACCGCTGTCCAACCAACCACATCGACGAC
>JARDZU010000002.1 GCA_029240695.1 Acidimicrobiia bacterium
GACGGGATCGAGCAGGTGCTGCTCAAGGACGAAGAGGAACTGATAGACGAGCTGGAGGACGCGGGCTGGTCGACCATCTATGACGAGGGCCCCTACGTCGTCATGAGACCATGATCCGCTCTACTCGAGACCCGATCCGATCTCGCTGAACGCTTCAGAAACCTGGTTGCCGGCGAGTCTTATCGCCAGGATGGCGACGATGGCGATCAGCACTACTAAGAGGGCGTATTCCACCATCGAGGCGCCCTTCTCTTTGGCCAGCCAGTTCGATGTCTTGACCCAGAGCCGTGACACGATGCCTCCCTGGTCGTTGGTCGTGTCCTTCTCGAAGGACCGTACGTCCGCATTCGCGACCGGGCAATGAGTCGATAGGCCTATGGCTCGGAAATAGAAGAAGGACCCGCAAGGCGGGTCCTTCTTCCTTTGATCTGAGCTGAGCTCAGGTGAGGCCGGAGCCGATCTCGCTGAAGGTCGAGGAGACCTCCCTACCGGCGAGACGGACGGCGACGAGAGCGACGATGGCAATCAGGACAACGAGCAGGGCGTACTCAACCATCGAGGCGCCCTTCTCCTCCTGCATCCAGCTCACTACCTTGGTCCACAAAGCAAGCATGAAGCCCCTCCTTGGGTCTGCGAATACGGCTTGCATTTGATTTATCGGCCGATGCGGTCAAAACCTGAGGATAAAAAGGAGAAAAGGCCCGCAATTGCGGGCCTTTTCCGTCGAGTCGTTGACTCTTAGCTGCCGAGGCCGGAGCCGATCTCGCTGAAGGTCGAGGAGACCTCATTCCCGGCGAGACGCACGGCGACGAGAGCGACAATGGCGATCAGGACGACGAGCAGGGCATACTCAACCATCGAGGCGCCCTTCTCTTCGGCCATCCAGCTTGTCAATTTGGTCCACAGAGCAAACATGGAACCCCTCCTTGGGTTGTTGCCTTGGCTTGCAATCGGGCAAGGTAGCCCTACCTTCCCATGGGACCTATGGGTCCCAGGGACTATCGTTCACGACCCCGCGTCCACCAGATTCGAGCTGATGTCGGAGTAAGTGCTACTGAGCTCATCTCCGAAATAGGCCACGGCAGCGAGAGCCGCAATGGCTATGAGGAGGACGAGGAGTGAGTACTCAACAAGAGAAGCACCCTTCTCGTTGCTGAGAAACCTCATCAACCTGGCGTACATTTCTTCTCTCTTGCTCACCCGCATCAGCGTAGGGCTCACGACGGGACCTGCTCATGGGCCTCAAGGCTCATATGATGGATTCGGCTCATATTCGTTACCTAGCTGGGTCGGGCGATGCCCAGACGTATCGCCTCGATGGCGGCCTGGGTCCGATCGCTGACCGCGAGTTTCTGGAAGATCGACGCGAGGTGGTTTTTGACCGTCTTTTGGGAGATGTAGAGGCGTTCGGCCAACTCGTCGGTGGCGGATACTCCGACCGCCAGGAGTTGGAGGATCTCTTTCTCCCTTTCCGTGAGCGAGGCCGCCCCGGGGTCGAGACGGGCCTGCCCATAGTGCTCCAAGAGCTCGTCGCGCGCCGTGTCGTCGAGTGAGATGAGGTCCTGGCCGTCGGCTACCGCCCTGATCGCGGCGGCGAGGGTCACCAACGGGACTCCTTTGGAGAAGAAGCCCCTGGCGCCAGCCTTCTGAGCGCGCTCTTTCTGCTCATCTGAGGCGTACATCGAGACGACGATCGAGCTGGTACGTCTCCCCAACTCGGAAATGGTGTCGATACCGTCGCCACCGGGCATCTCGATATCCACGATGGACACTTCGGCGGGCTGGCTCAACAAGGCTTCCTCCAACGCAGGGCCGGATGCGACCACCCCAACCACCCGAGTATCGGGGAGGATGTTGAGGGCCTGACTCAGCCCTTCTGCGAACAGTTGGTGGTCGTCGGCGATCATCACTCGAATCATCGGTTGCCCCATTCCACGGTCACGGTTGTCCCTCCTCCAGGAGTTGGTTGAAAACTGATCTTCGCCCCTATTTTGTCGGCACGTTCGCGCATGCCCGTTAGGCCGAAATGGCCATCGGGCTCGTAGGTCGGGTCGAATCCGCTTCCGTCGTCGATCACCGAGCAGACGCCGAAGGAGCGGTCGATCCTCCCCGATACCAGTATCTGCGAGCCCCCTGAGTGATTGTGGGCATTTCTGGTGGCCTCGGTGATGATCGAGGTCAGATCGGCGATAACTGCGGGCCGTGGTGGCCGTCTTTCCTCGAGATCTACGACGACCTGAGGGGCACCGTTCAGGCCCGATGTGGACTGGAGGAGTCGAGCCGTGAGCGTCGGGCCGGGGGCGGTGCGCAAATCGGCAACGGAGGCACGAACATCCTCGACCAATTTCGTCACGTTGGTGCGCAGGACTTTGAGGTCAGCGGAGAGTTCGGGATGCTCGGCCTGTTGCATCGCGGCCATGTCGAGCGCCAATCCCAGTGAAGCGAGTGAAGGCCCGATGTCGTCGTGCATCTCCCGGGCAAGACGAATCCGCTCCTCGGCCACGGCGGAGCCAACGATGTTCTGAAGCAACTGGAGGTTGGCGAAAGCGATGCTCACGGGCTGAACGAACGCCTCGATGTCGATCAGATCAGGTCTCGAGAGCGATTGCGGAGTGAGGAGTTCCAGGCTTCCTACTGATGCGTCGGCAGTAGATAACGGGACCTGGTATGGGTGGGGGCTATCGGGAGGAAGCCCCCGAGAGGCGAGGACGACCGGGCCATCCTCGTCGTCGAGCACGAGTCGCCCGGAAGACCCCGGGATTCGAGCCAGGATCGCCTCCAGTGTGTCGGCCGCCACCTCGACGGCGTTGAGACGCCCGGCGGAGATGTCTTCGGACAGGCGGATGAGGACGCCATGGATCTCCTCCAGGTTCTCCAGCTTTTGCGTGGCCGATTCCGTTGCCTCGGCCAGCTCACCCGCCTGACGATGGGCATCTTCCAAGAGACGCCGGATCACTGTCACCAGCAGGACAAAAGCGACGTAGAGCCCAATGACGGGTAACGCATCAGTGATCGCGGAGGCTGAATCTTCCTGTGAGATGGTCACCAAGAACAGGAGGGCCACCGAGAGGAATCCGGTCATCAACCCGGTGCGAAGCCCGCCGTAGATCGTGGCGAGGATTGGCGGTCCCATCGACAACAAGATGTAGGGGCTGTTGGGCCCTCCGGTGAGGGTGATGGCGGTGATGGTGAGAAATGCACCGATCAGGGTGATGGCTTCGGCTCCAAAGCGCCGGCGATACCAGCTCTCGGGAACGGCTGCGGTGCCGATCACATAGATCGTTCCGAGGGCCATCGCCAGGAGAGAGTCACCGTCCGGAAAGCCGACAGCGGAGATCAGATCGAAGATCACCGCGTATATCAGGACGACGAATTGCCCGATCGTGACACTCCGATGGAGCCGGAATTCCCAGGGGGCCGGGACGGAGACCGTCATAGGGGCAAGGCTACCGTCGGTGGTGATGAGTTCCTTGGACGGGCGCTGGCTGATCACGGGCGGAATCGGGTCCGGTAAGACTGAGGTTCGCCGGCTACTGGCGGTACGGGGCATTCACACCGTCGACGCGGACGCCGTGGGTCACCTCGTCCTTGCCGGTGAAGGATTGGCCCCGGTCGCCGAGCGATGGCCGGACGTCGTCCTCGAAGGCCAGATAGACCGCCAGGCGCTGGCCCGGATCGTTTTCGACGACCCGGGAGAGCTCGAGGTGCTCGAGGCGATCACTCATCCCATGATCTTCGGTCGAATCGAGGCCGATTTGAAGGGGTTTTCCGGTGTTGCAGTCGTCGAGGTGCCGTTACTCGAAGGCCCGAAAGGCTGGCCAATGATCGTGGTAGATGCCGATGACGAGACCCGGCTGCGTCGGGCCGTCGAGCGGGGCATGAGCGAAGCAGATGTCCATCGTCGAATGGCGTCACAACCCAGCCGGGCAGAGTGGCTGGCGGCCGCCGATGTTGTGGTGCCAAATCACGACAAAATCCAGCACCTGGAGGAGGCGTCGGCAGTGCTGGGCGACTATCTCCTAGGGGGATTGCGGACGGATCTTGTCCCAGGCCACCGGTAGCCTCCGACAGTGCCCGAATTCAAGATCGTGTCCGATTTCGCCCCGGCTGGTGACCAGCCGGCCGCGATCGCGGCCCTCGCCGAGGGGATAAGCAGGGGCGACCGCTATCAGACCCTGCTCGGGATCACTGGGTCGGGCAAGTCGGCCACCATCGCCTGGACCATCGAGCAGGTGCAGAGGCCAACGCTGGTGCTCGCCCCCAACAAGGCTCTTGCCGCGCAACTCGCCAACGAGTTCCGACAGTTCTTCCCTCACAACAGGGTGGAGTACTTCGTCTCCTACTACGACTACTACCAGCCGGAGGCGTATCTGCCTCAAACCGACACCTACATCGAGAAGGACGCCACGATCAACGACGAGATCGACCGTCTCCGTCACTCGGCGACGGCGGGTCTGCTGGTCCGGGACGACGTCATCATCGTGGCCTCGGTGTCGGCAATATATGGCCTGGGTTCCCCGGAGCAATACATGGGCCAGCTTCTTCGGCTGGTGCAAGGGGTCGAGTACCCCATGAAGGATGCGATTCAGCGTCTGGTGAACATCCAGTACGAGCGCAACGAAGTCAACCTCATCCGCGGAAAATTCCGTGTGAAGGGCGACACCCTGGAGGTGTTCCCCTCATACGAGGAGACCATCGTTCGGGTCCAGTTCTGGGGCGACGAGGTGGAGCGCATCATCAGGCTCAATCCGGTCACCGGAGAGGTGGTCGAAGAGCTGTACGAGTTGTTCGTGTTCCCCGCCACCCACTATGTCACCGAGCGGGAGCGCATGCTCAAGGCGATCGTCTCGATCGAAGAGGAGCTGAAGAATCGTCTCGCCGAGTTGGAAGGCAAGGGCAAGATGCTCGAGGCGCAGCGTCTTCGCATGCGGACCAACTACGACCTGGAGATGATGCGTGAGGTCGGGTTCTGCTCAGGGATCGAGAACTACTCACGTCATCTCGACGGGAGGTCGGCGGGTGAGGCTCCGTACACGCTCCTCGACTACTTCCCCAAGAACTACCTGACCATCATCGATGAGTCGCATGTGACCGTGCCTCAGATCGGGGGCCAATACGAGGGTGACCACTCCCGGAAGGAGGTCCTGGTCGAACATGGCTTCCGTCTTCCGTCGGCCAAGGACAATCGGCCACTCCGATTCGACGAGTGGTTGGAGAAGGCGAACCAGATCGTTTTCCTTTCCGCTACACCATCGGACTTCGAGGTCTCTCGCTCCACCCAGGTTGTGGAGCAGATCATCCGTCCAACCGGTCTCATCGACCCGGAAGTGATGATCCGACCCACCAAGGGCCAGATCGATGACCTACTCCACGAGATCAGAGAACGTGCCCTCCGGGAACAGCGAGTCCTGGTGACGACGCTGACCAAGAAGATGGCTGAGGACCTCACCGACTATCTCTTGGAGATGGGCGTCCGGGCCCGGTACATGCACTCCGAGATCGACACTTTGGAGCGGGTGCAGATAATGCGGGAGCTTCGACTCGGCGACTTCGACGTCCTCGTCGGGATCAACCTGCTTCGTGAGGGGCTGGACCTACCCGAAGTCTCCTTGGTGGCCATCCTCGACGCCGACAAGGAGGGCTTTCTCCGCTCGGAGACCTCATTGATCCAGATCATCGGTAGGGCGGCACGAAATGTGGACGGTCAGGTCGTGATGTACGCCGACAATGTGACCGAGTCGATGAAGCGGGCGATAAACGAGACGAATCGGCGGCGCCGGGCCCAGTCCGAGTGGAATGCTGAGCACGGAATCGATCCGCAGACGGTGAGAAAACGGGTGTCCGACATACTGGAATTGGTTCAGTCGGAGGCTCCGAAAGGCGACAGAAGAAGACGCGAGGTCGAGCCCCGGAGGCCGATCGACCTAGAGGGCGACGATCTGACCAGGCTGATCATGAGTCTGGAGGACGAAATGCACGAAGCTGCCAAGGAACTCCGATTCGAATACGCCGCGCGACTCCGCGATGAAGTCAATGAGCTCCGTCGAGAGCTCCGTGAGGTCGCAGAGGCCGGCTGAGTCGTTGATCGGCTGACCCCTCGCCGCGAACAACGCCTGGCCCACCCAAGTCCTGCAGGTTCGGTCCGTCGCAAAGAACGTCAAGAACCAGGGGCTCAGGCCCCGAAACGGCGCGAAACTCTGCGACAGGGTTCACCTTCAGTCGCTCAATATTCGAGGCGATAGTCACGATATATGTCTGTGAGAAGGTGGCCCGCCCTCGACGGGTTGAGGGGATTCGCAATCCTGTTCGTGCTCGCCGCGCATTCGGCGATCGTCAACGTCTATGTCGCGGGACAGATCGGGGTCACCCTGTTCTTCGTCCTCTCGGGTTTTCTCATAACGTATCTGCTTCTCGACGAGGTCGACGACACTGGGGGAGTCGACCTCAAGGCTTTCTACGGGAGACGCGCTCTGCGACTTCTGCCCGCCCTGCTGGTCTACCTCGTCGGAATTGCACTCCTCATGTCCATTCTCGGATTGGGACTCCCGATTTGGGACATGACGTGGCCCCCAGCCGTGTACATGGCCAATTACGTCCAGATTCTCGGTCAGGACCTCTACGCCCATCGCCATCTCTGGAGCCTGGCCGTGGAAGAGCACTTCTATCTGGTGTGGCCCGTTCTGGTCTGGCTAGGCGCCACCAGGCGATTGAAGATCCTCGGATTGGTTCTGGTCGGACTCGTGGCGTGGCGAGTCGGGATCGGCGCCGTCAATCCAGTCTGGGCGTATGAATCGACTGACACCAACGCCTATGCCCTCGGGCTCGGCTGTCTCGTGGCGGCGGCTCATCACCGCGGTTGGCGAATGCGGCTTCACCGTCGCACGGCCGAGGCCGGCGTGATCCTTCTGGCGTTTCTCAGTTTGGTGCCGGTGAGGAGTCTCGATCACCTCTATGAGATCGGTGTCTGGCTTCCGCCTCTCGCAGCGATGGTTGCCGCATTGTGTGTCTACGCCGCAGTCGAGCTTCGTCCGGCATTCCTCGGGGCGCGCGGCCTCCGCTGGTTCGGTGGGATCTCATATGGGCTCTATCTCTGGCACGCTCCACTGCTTCAGATACCCGCGCTGGCCGCTTCGCGTCTCACACGGCTGACCGCCGTGGGGTTGGCAATCGGCATCGCCTGGTTGTCATGGACCTGGATAGAGAGCCCGATCCTCAAGAGCAGGTTGAGGCAGCGATTTCTCCCGCGCAGCCGTCGGGCTGAGATCATGATTTCGAATAGCCAGGCGTGAGCCGCCCGAGTGAAGAAGTCATTGCATGTATAGCGGATTGAAGATCCTGGCGATGGCGCCGGTCCTCGACGAGAAAGTGAAGATCGTCGAAGTGATCAGACGAGTACCGCGCGAGGTCGTTGACGAGGTTCTGATCGTCGACGATGGTTCCACCGACGGCTCGCAAGACGTGGCCCGAACCGCCGGGGCGACAGTCATCGAGCTGGGCCGGACACTCGGGGTCGGCGCAGCGATTCGCACCGGGTACCAGTACGCCATAGACCACGGATTCGACATCGCGGTGGTCATGGCTGGGAACAACAAGGACTCGCCCGAGGAGATCCCGCTGCTGCTGGCACCCATTGCAGGCGGCGTGGCCGACCTGGTCCAGGGATCGCGTTGGCTATCCGAATCGAGCGATTACGGGGAGATGCCGCTGTACAGGAAAATGGCGACACGTCTTCATCCGTTCATATTTCGGCTCATCTCGAGTGCCGACCTGACCGATACCACCAATGGGTTCCGGGCGGTGCGAACATCGATGCTGAAGGATCCCAAGCTCGCGCTCGATCAGCGGTGGCTGGACGAATACGAGTTGGAGGTATATCTCCTGTACAAGGCGGCCAAGCTCGGCTACGTGGTGACCGAGGTTGGAGTCACCAAGCGGTACCCGCCGAAAGAGCTCGGGCAAACGAAGATGAAGCCGATAGTTGGCTGGTGGTCGATTCTGCGACCCCTCTTCCTGCTCGGCCTTGGAATCAAGAAATGAAGACTTGGAGCGTGAACTGAAAATGATGATTGGCGTCGCCGTGGTGGGCGCGGGCCATTGGGGTCCCCATCTGATCAGAAATTTCAACGACCACCTGTCAAGCCACACGCTTTGGGTAGTCGACCAGGCCGAGACGAGGCGCAAGGCCATCGATGAGCGTTTTCCGTCCGTGTCTGTGACCGCAAACGTCGATGACGCGCTCAACGACGATCGAGTCGATGCTGTTGTGATCGCCACCCCTACTTCGACACACAGCGGGCTCGTCAAGCAGGCTCTCGAGGCAAACAAGCACGTGCTCGTCGAGAAGCCGATCACGAACTCCCTCGATGATGCCGCCGAGCTTTGCCGGCTTGCGGAGGCTTCCGAGCGGGTGCTCATGGTCGGACATGTGTTCTTGTTCAACCCGGCCATTCGGGCAGCCAAGGATTACATCGACAAAGGAGAGCTCGGTGAACTCAAGTACTTGTCGATGACCCGGACGAACCTCGGTCCGGTTCGCACCGATGTCAATGCGGCCTGGGACCTCGCCAGTCATGACATCTCCATCGCGAACTACTGGCTCGGAGATACGCCCGACTCCGTGTCGGCGTCGGGCGGGAGCTGGCTCAACCCCGGTGTGCATGACGTCGTGTTCACCACACTCAGATACCCGGACGACATCATGGTGAACATCGAGGCATCCTGGCTCAATCCCCGGAAGCGCCGTCTTATCTCCGTCATCGGCGCAGAGCGAATGCTCACCGTCGACGACATGGATCTCAACGAACCACTGCGTCTCTATGACAAGGGTGTGGTCGGAGCCGCGTCTGAGGTAACCGACACCTTTGCCGGATTCAGGTCCCAAATCCGAGAGGGCGAGGTGCTAATCCCGCATGTGACCACCGGCGAGCCGTTGCGCGCCGAGTGCGACGCCTTCCTCGCCCGGATCCGGGGTGAAGAGGGCACTTTGTCGAACGGCCGGGCCGGTGCCGACGTGGTGGCGGTGCTCGAGGCGATGGACCGATCCATCGCCAACGACGGTGCCCAGCAGGAAGTTGAGAAAGTCAAATGAATGTCCCACTTGTCGACTTGAAATGGCAACACGCCGAGATCGTGGATGAGGTCATCGCCGGCCTCGAAGCTGTGATGGCAAACACTGCCTTCATCCACGGGCCGCAGGTTGCCGAATTCGAGCAGGCTTTCGCCGCATTCTGTGACGTGAGGAACTGTGTTGGCGTCGCCAGCGGGACGGATGCGCTCGAGATGGCAGTTCGGGGTCTTGGCCTCGGTGACGGAGACGAAGTGATCGTGCCGGCCAACAGCTTCATAGCAAGCACGCTCGGAGTGATTCGAGCCGGTGCACAGGTGAAGCTGGTCGATTGCGATCCGGACACATACCTGATCGACGTCGATGCTGTGGATCGAGCGATGAGCCCAAACGTGAAGGCGATAATGCCCGTCCACCTCTTCGGCCAGACCGCCCCTGTCGAGGAGCTGTCGGCGATTGTTGGGGATGTGCCAATCATCGAAGACGCCGCCCAATCCCAGGGCGCCCGCCGGCACGGGAGGCTCGCAGGGTCACTCGGGCAAGTCGCCGCCACCAGCTTCTATCCAGGCAAGAACATCGGTGCCTATGGAGACGCCGGGGGAGTGCTGACAGACGACGACGAGCTTGCAAAACATGTGCGCAACTTGGGCAACTGGGGATCACCCGAGAAGTACCACCATCCGGTCATCGGCTTCAACTCACGCCTCGACACCATGCAGGCTGTGGTCCTCAGCGCAAAGCTCGCCCGGTTGGCCGATTGGAACAAGCTCCGCCAGGAGGCCGCCGATAGGTACAACGATTTGCTGCAGGCGCGAAGTCGGGTGCTGCCTCCGGTCGTCCTCGCCGGCAACGAGCACATCTGGCATCTCTATGTCGTCCGGGTGCCGGAGCGGAATCGGGTGCTCACGTTGCTCAACGACGATGGCATCGGGGCAGGTGTCCACTATCCGATCCCGATGCATCTGCAAGGTGCCCTGTCGTTCATGGGTCACCAGGAGGGCGATTTCCCTGCCACCGAAGCGGCTGCCCGTGAGATGCTGTCGCTGCCGATGTTCCCAGGCATAACCGCGGAGCAACAGGAGCATGTGGTGGATTCGCTGCATCGCGCTGTCGACATGGTTTCGGGATAGGGCATGTCTGGCGTGACTTTCGTGCACCCTTCGGCTCTCGTGGAGACCTCGGACATCGGTGATGGGACCAGGGTCTGGGCATTCGCCCACGTAATGGAAGGGGCTGTGGTCGGCGCCGATTGCAAGATCGGCGATCATTCCTTCATCGAGAGCGGGGCCGTTCTCGGTGATCGCGTCGTTATCAAGAACAACTCACTCATCTGGCACGGCGTCGTCATCGGCGACGACGTCTTCGTTGGTCCGAACACTGTTTTCACCAACGTCGTCGCTCCGCGCGCTCGGTATCAGACCCATCCGGAGGACTGGGAGAAGACCGAGGTGGCCGACCGGGTCACGATCGGAGCGAACAGCACGATCGTCAGCGGCATACGCCTCGGGTACAACTGCATGATCGGGGCTGGATCGGTGGTCACCAAGGACGTGCCGGATCACGGGCTCGTGTTCGGCAACCCTGCTCGGCCGGCGGGTTGGGTCTGCGACTGCGGTCAGAAACTCGAAGAGGATCTGACATGCCCGGCGTGCGAGAGGACATACCGGACCTCCTCGAGCGGACTGGCTCAAGTGCCGGCATGACACTCGATCGTTCGCCTTCGTTTTCCCGGTTCGTTCCCGTGATCCTGGCAATCGCTGCGGTCTGCCTGGGCTGGATGATGGCCGCCTCGTTGTTGGCCGACAACGACTGGAATCCCAGTGTCTTCGTCAAGTTTCCCGAGGCGAAGCCCGCAGAGCTCGCCTATGGGGAGAAGATGCTTGGCGATGTGATCCCATCGGGGGGTTTCGGACATGACGGCAAGTTCTTCTTCATGCAGGCGATGGATCCCTTCTTCCTATCTCCCGAAGACCACGCCGCTTACCTCGATCGACCCACCTATCGCGCCCAACGCATGGTGTATCCGATACTGGCCGGCGGTTTTGGGCTGCTACCGGCCCAAGTCGTCTCGTGGAGTCTCCTCCTCGTCAACATCGTGGCCCTCGGAGTCGGAACCTGGTTGACAGCGCTGCTGGCGCGGGAATTGGGGCTGTCACCTTGGTTTGGCCTCGCATTCCTCCTCAACCCTGGGATCCTAGTCTCAAGTGTCATCGACACTGCTGAGGTGCTTGCGATGCTTTTCGTCGTGGCTGCAGCGTTGTACCTCATCCGGGAGAAACTTGGTCTTTCTGTCGTGTTCCTAACGCTCGCTGCCCTAACGCGAGAGACGATGCTTCTGGCTGCTGTTGGTGCCATTGCCTATGTCTGGCACAAGAAGCGCTCCGTCCCGAAGGTCTTGGCCGTGCCATTCGTGGCTAGCGCCGTTTGGTGGCTGTATGTGCGATTGCAACTGGGTCATCTCGACGAGAGCGTCCAGGACACCCAGGCGCTTGGGCTGCCCTTCAAAGGCTTCTACGAAGCATTCCAGATCTGGATCTCGCAACCGGACTCAGAGGTCGACCTGATAGTGGGGATCGTCCTATTGGTCGTGTCGATCCTGGTCGCGATCCGAGCAGTCACGGATCGAAGCCTGCTCGGTCTGATGGGGGCCGGCTTCGTTCTACTTGCTGTCCTGATGGTCGAGGGAGTGTGGCGGTTCTATTTCGACGCCTCGCGCGCCCTGGTTCCGGTGATCACCATCTACGTCCTCACCGTGTCGGCGTCCCGCCAGAGACAGAGGCGCCAACCGGAGCGAGCCGCGGTGCCTGTAAATCAGCCCAGTGGCTGATAGCGAACCAACTGGTGGCGGTGTCACTGAGGCGGCCTCGAACGACGGCTCGAGGATGTTGTCCCGGGCTCAGCTGCGTCTGCTCGGGATCGCTCTCATCACGCTCGGAGCCAGCCACGTGTCGACGGGTGTCAGTGCCGGCCTGGTCATCGCCGGATTGGTTTTCGCTTTCGCCGGCACCTTCGGTCAATTTCCACCGACCAATGGTTCAGAAGTGCGGTGGGCCGCGGCGACTTCCCTTGTCATGCTCCTGGGCCTCGTTGGTCCTCCTATCGGCACCTACCCGTCATCGATCGCAGGCATCCGGCCCAGTTTGATCGTGGTCGGGGGGTTGGCATGTGTCGTCGCGTTCGGCCTTGGCCATCGCCACACCGGTCGCCTCGTTGCGGTGGCCCTCGTCCTGGGAGTCTCTGTCATCACAACCGGCGCCTTGATGGCTCAGGAGTGGGATTCGGGCGTCGGAACCGACATCTACCACGCTCATCGGGCAGCCGGAGAGGCGCTGACCGGTGGACAGAACCCATACACCGATGTGGTCCGGTTCGAGGATGGGAACCCATATCAGGAAGGGCGGGTGTTTGAGGGTTACCCGTATCCACCTGTGGTGCTCGGCACCTATGGATTGGCAGGGTCCATCACAGACCCGCGGCTGATCAGTTCCGCCGCCTGGCTTTTCTTCCTTGGATGGCTGGGCTGGCGTGCCGTTCGCCGGCGTTCCGGCGAGGCATGGGACTCGAGCTTTGCAGTCCTATTGGTTTTAGGACTGTCGCCACTGAACAGTCTGGTCTGGTTCATGGGTTGGACCGAGCCGCTCACCCTCGCCCTATTCGCAGTCGCTGCCATTCTGTGGGAGCGGTATCCGAAGACTTCCGGGGTCTTTCTGGGATTGGCGCTCGCGTCGAAGCAATATTTGGTGTTCCTTGCACCGATGTTGTTGCTGCATCGTGACCGCGGGTGGAGGCCCAGGTCCATGATGGCCGCTGGCGTTGCCGGGTTGACGATCTTCGTGGGTTTGGCTCCCGACCCTCCCGCATATCTGCGCTCTACGATCGGCAATCTCGCTGATATAGCTTTTCGACCCGATACGCAGAGTCTCCCGGGCTTGGTGGACTCTCTGGGCCTTCAATTGAATCTGCCCAACATCGTCTGGATTCTGATTGGGCTGGGGGTGACCACCCTCTTGGCAAGGTCCTCGTCGACGACGTCTGGCTTCATGATCCGGGCTGGGCTGGGTCTTGGTGCTGCCTTCGTGCTCGGAATGGCCTTCCCCAACTACTGGTTCTTGGTCGCCGGCCTGCTGGCCATCGGTACGGTGCTGGAGCCGGTGGACGCTGGGGTGATGCATCCCGGCCGGAGCGAGACCGTCGATTCGTCTCAGGGACGTCGACAGGAAACGAGAATCGCCGGCGTGTGACGTCGTGCTCGGATGGTCGGGATGTGGAGATACGTCCGCCCCACGAGATACCTGAGCAGGCCATGCCATTCGACATCTTCGAAGCTCCAGGTCGCCCAGTCGACCCACTGTTGGCGTGACCACTTGTGGACGTGTGTCGGGTCTTTGTCGAGTCGTCGAATCACAGGCCCGGTCAAACCGTCATAGACGGGCACCACGAAGGTCAGCAGACCGCCTGGCTTGAGCATGTGCGAAACCGACGATGAAACGGAATCGAGGTCAGGCACGTGTTCGAAGACGTCCCATGCCGTGATGATGTCGAACGACTCGGCGGCAAAAGGCGCCTGCTCCGCCGAGGCTTGAACGATTGTGCCCTGTGGCAGTCGGCCCTCGGTTTGAGAGATCGCCTCCGGGTCGATGTCGGTGCCATAGAAGGTCCAACTCGGATGACGATGAGCCGCCCGCGCCAGGAAAGAGCCCAGGCCGCACCCCATGTCGAGAAGGTCTTTGGACCCCGAGCCTGTGCGTGCATCGATCCGGTCCAGGTAATGGTCCAGCTTGCGCTGCGGATTCTGGAGCTCGTAATCGCGATAGACGTGGTCGAAATAGTGGGCGGGCTCGCTCATGGGCGCCTTCGTCACGTGAACCTCCGCCTCCACATCAGGGCCAAGGTCCCGCGAATGGTCCCTCCTACGTCCATCTTCGATGAACCTTCCTTGAAGTCGTACCTGAGGATCAGGGGAACCTCGCCGAAGATGAGGTCCCGGTCCCGTCGCAGCTTGAGCAGGATGTCGACCATCACCTGAAAGCCGTCCTGGTCGAAGAACCCCGGGTCCTTCTCGATCACGTCCTGGAGAAGCCCGGCGCGATAGGCGCGATAGCCGCACGTGTAGTCCCGAATCCCGGGAATCGGGAAAACGACCTTGAAAAGGATCCCTGCAACCCGGCTGAGGACGCGTCGGCTGAAAGGGACTCCTCGGACTCTGCTGCCCTTGACGAAACGAGATGCAACTACGACGTCATGGCCCTCGCGCACCATCCGGATCATCCGCAATATCAATTCCGGGGTATGCGTGTTGTCTGAGTCGAGGGTGACGATGACGTCGTTTGGACGGGCGAGGTCGCAGGCCCACTGGACACCATCGCGCAAGGTAGCTCCCAGGCCTTGATTCGGATCGTGCGTCATCACCTGCAGGGGGAGCTTGTTGGACCAGACCTCAGCGACCTCGGCTGTGGCATCCGTCGAGCCATCGTCAACGACGAGAACTTCGAATCTGAGGTTGGCTTCTTCGGTGGCCTCGGCGATCCGCTCGAGAAGAGACGGCAGATCCTGCTCCTCGTTGTAGGCGGGAAGGACGATCCAAACCTTGCGTCCGCCATGCATTCGGGTGCTCGGGCTCATCTGTTTCCAACCTTTGAAATTCGCCAGAGCATTGTCATTTCATCGTCAGATGGGGAGCCGGGCTGGAGACGTAATCGGCTGCTGTCGGTTGCCTTTGACGCCCTTTGATGAGGTCGGCGAGCGCATCTACGGATCGTTGGGACGCCGACCCATCCCCAAAGGGTGTATCGATGCCCGTGAGCCCTTGGTGAACCTCGTCCGGGTTCAGAATCCAATCATGTGCTTCCGCCATCATCGACTGGCTGGTGGAGACGAGCCTGGCGAATGTTCCAAGCACTTCCGGTCGCTCGGTCGATCTCCGCACCACGAGGATCGGGCGTTTGACGATCGATGCCTCCTCTTGAAGTCCCCCTGAGTCTGAGACAGCGAATGCGCACTCGGCCAAAAGGCTCAAGAAGTCGGTGTATCCGATCGGCTCGATGATCCGGATCTGATCGGAGGGCCGGATCCCAAATTTGCTCAAATGGGCTTTCGATCGAGGATGGAGAGGAAGCAATACGGGCAGGGGCAACCGGGCGAGCTCATCGAAGATCCTGGCAAGCGTCGTCGGATCGTCCACGTTTTCTGGTCGATGGAAAGTCGATAGGACATAACGCGCCGACGAGACGTGTTGGCGGCTGAGGATCTCTTGGCGGACGCCTGCCGATGGCAGCAACGTGTTCACCGCCTCCACGATCGTGTTGCCAGTGAAAATGATTCTGTCTTCAGGGATCCCCTCGGCGGTCAGGTTTTCCAATGCCGTGGGCGTTGGCGCCAGACAGAGATCAGCCAGGTGATCTGTGATCACCCGATTGTGCTCCTCAGGCATCCGTCGATCGAAGCTTCGTAGGCCCGATTCGACATGGATCAGAGGTATCTCGCGGGCATTGGCTGCCAAGGCGGCGGCAACAGTGGAGTTTGTGTCTCCCTGCACCACGACAGCATCGGGACGGTCATCGAGGAACGCACGCTCCAGGGATGAAAGCGCCAAGCCGATCTGGTCGCCCCGCGCTTTCCCACCGACCCCAACTAGCTCGCCGGTCGTCGCGATGCCGAACGCTTCGAAGAAGACATCGGTCAGCGTCGCGTCGTAGTGCTGGCCGGTGTGGATAACCCGCGCTGCAGGGCCCAACAGACGAATCAAGTGTCCGAGCTTGATGATCTCGGGACGGGTCCCCAACACAACAGCGACGGAACTTGGTCTGAGCTCGCCCATGGTTCTTAGATCGTCTCACTGACTGAGGACCTGAAACAGATCCGCAACGAACAGGTGTTCGCCGTCGATCTGGATTACACTGTCGTAACTCAGGCGACCACCAGGCGGAGCGTGTCCACCGACTCGATACTCATCAGGGGCGCCCGTGAGCACAACCTGAAGAATCTCACGGTCGAGCTGCCCCGCAACCAACTCATCGTCTTCACCGGTCTCTCCGGATCGGGCAAGTCGTCGCTGGCCTTCGACACCATCTATGCCGAGGGTCAGCGCCGGTATGTCGAATCGCTGTCCGCCTATGCCCGTCAGTTCCTGGGGCAGATGGACAAACCCGACGTCGACTTCATCGACGGGCTGTCCCCGGCGATCTCAATCGACCAGAAGACCGCCTCACGCAACCCCCGGTCGACCGTGGGGACGGTCACCGAGGTGCACGATTACCTGCGTCTCCTCTACGCCCGGATCGGCATTGCCCATTGCCCCAACGACGGGACTCCTGTCGAGCGACAGACCCCGCAGCAGATCGTCGACCGCATCCTCGAGCTTCCCGAGGGCACCAGATTCCAAGTCCTGGCTCCGGTGGTCAGGGGGCGGAAGGGCGAGTACGAGGGACTGCTCGCCGACTTGGCCAAAGAGGGTTTTGCCCGGGCCCGGGTCGATGGTGAGGTCAGGGAGCTGACCGAAGAGATCAAGCTCGACCGCTATCACCAGCACACCATCGAAGTGGTGGTCGATCGCTTGGTCCGCAAGGAAGGGATGGAGCAGAGGCTGACCCAGTCACTCGAGACGGCGCTCACCCTCACCGAAGGCACTGCTGACATCGAGATCGTGGACGGGGCGACGCTCACCTTTTCGCAGCACCTCTCCTGTCCGAAATGCGGTCTTTCCTTCGAGGACCTGCAGCCTCGCAACTTCTCCTTCAACAGCCCGTACGGGGCGTGCACGGTGTGCTCAGGGATCGGCACCAGGTATCAGGTCGATGCGGAGCTGGTGATCGCAGACCCTGGTTTGTCACTCGGTGAGGGCGTCATCCCGATGTGGTCGTCGAACCGAATGCGCTATTACCACCGGCTGCTCACCGGTCTCGGCGAGGTGTTCGGCTTCTCGATGGACACCGCATGGAAGGACCTACCCGAAGACATTCAACAGAAGATCCTCTACGGCACCGGTGAGGACAAGATCACCATCAAGTACACCAACCGCTTCGGCCGCAAGCGACAGTGGCAGGCCACGTTCGAAGGGGCCATCCCGTTCCTCAACCGTCGTCACGAGTCGGCCGAGAGTGAGTCGGCTCGGGAGTACTACCAGGAGTACATGGCTGAGGTTCCATGTGAGGCGTGCGGCGGCGGCCGGCTCAATCCCATCTCCCTTGCCGTCACGATTGCCGAGCGCAACATTGCCGAGGTCTCTGATCTCGCCCTCGGCCAGGCCAAGGAGTTCTTCGAGGATCTCGCGCTCAGTGACCGGGAGCGGGCCATCGCCGAGCGCGTGCTGAAGGAGGTCAAAGCGAGGATCCAGTTCCTCCTCGATGTGGGACTCGATTATCTGTCACTGAGCCGATCGGCAGCGACTCTTGCAGGGGGAGAGGCGCAACGAATCAGACTCGCCACCCAGATCGGCTCCGGTCTCGTCGGTGTGCTCTACATCCTCGATGAGCCAAGCATCGGTCTTCACCAGCGGGACAACCAGCGACTGATCGAGACCCTGCTCCGTCTACGCGACCTGGGCAACACACTGATCGTGGTCGAGCACGATGAGGACACCATCCGGGTGGCAGATCACATCGTCGACATCGGCCCGGGAGCGGGCGAGCACGGGGGTCACGTCGTTGCCGAGGGCACGCTCGCCAACATCACCGCAGAACCTGACTCGATCACGGGAGACTATTTGGCCGGGCGCCGCCAGATCCCGGTGCCCTTCATCCGGAGGCAGGGAAACGGAGAGGAGATCACGATCCGTGGCGCCACCGAGAACAACCTTCAGGGGATCGATGTCGCCTTCCCGCTCGGGCTGTTCACCGCGGTCACCGGTGTGTCCGGATCCGGGAAATCGACTTTGATCGAGGAGATCCTGTGGAAGGTTCTGGCCAACCGGGTGAATCGAGCCAGGGTGGTTCCGGGCCGGCACAAGAAGATCGAGGGGATCGAGCACATCGACAAGGTGATCGATATCGATCAGTCACCGATCGGGCGCACTCCGAGATCGAACCCGGCCACCTATACCAAGCTTTTCGACCAGATCAGATCTCTTTTCGCCCAGACGCCCGAGGCGAGGGCGCGTGGGTACAAGCCGGGGCGCTTCTCGTTCAACGTCAAGGGCGGGCGATGTGAGGCATGCGCCGGTGACGGCACGATCAAGATCGAAATGCATTTCCTGCCCGATGTGTATGTGCCCTGTGAGGTGTGCGGGGGCCGGCGCTACAACCGGGAGACGCTCGAGATCCTTTGGAAGGGCCACGACATCTCGGATGTCCTCGAGATGTCAGTCGAGGAAGCCCTCGGGTTCTTCGAGAACCAGCCCAAGATCGTCCGCGTTTTGCAAACGTTGTATGACGTCGGTCTCGGGTACGTGAGGCTGGGTCAGCCGGCAACGACCCTGTCCGGCGGCGAGGCGCAGCGGATCAAGCTCTCCTCAGAGCTGGGACGGCGCTCTACCGGGCGCACCTTTTACATCCTCGACGAACCGACCACAGGGCTCCACTTCGAGGACATTCGAAAGCTGCTCCAGGTCCTGCAGCGTCTGGTGGACGCAGGCAACACGGTGGTGGTGATCGAGCACAACCTCGACGTCATCAAGTCCGTCGACCACGTCATCGATCTGGGTCCAGAGGGGGGCAGCGGCGGGGGACGGGTGCTTGCCATCGGGACTCCCGAGGAGGTCGCCCAGGTGGGAGAGAGCTACACCGGAAAATTCCTCCGGGAATTGGTGGGAGGGTGAGCCTTTCGGCGTTAAACCCGACCAGAAGCCTGCCGATATAGCCTGATACCGCTTTGGAAGGATCTGACGTGTTCGACATGCGCCGATCGGCGTTTGGTGGCTTCAGGGAGCTGGAGGGAAAGCACGCCGTGGTCCTGGGAGGCGCAGGCTTCCTCGGATCACATGTGTGCACTTGGCTGGTCTATTCCGGCGCCCAGGTCACCTGCATCGACAACTTGATCACCGGGAACGCCCAGAATGTGTCTCATCTGATGGGGGACCGGAAGTTTCGCCTCATCGACTACGACGTCACCGACTATCTGCACGTGCCTGGCGACGTCGACTACGTCCTGAACTTTGCCTCACCGGCCTCACCGGTCGACTACCTGAAGTGGCCGATCCACACCCTCAAGGTCGGTGCCTTCGGAACCCACAAGGGCCTCGGTCTTGCTCATCACAAGGGGGCGAAGTTCTTCCTGGCGTCTACCTCGGAGGTTTACGGAGATCCTCTGGTCAACCCCCAACCCGAGACTTACTGGGGCAACGTCAACCCGATCGGGCCCAGGGGGGTCTACGACGAGGCCAAGCGCTTCGCCGAGGCCATGACCCTCGCCTACAACCGGGAGCACGGCGTCGACACCAGGATCGTCCGGATCTTCAACACCTACGGCCCTCGGATGCGCGCCGACGACGGTCGAGCGGTGCCCGCCTTCTTCAAGGCTGCGCTGCAGAACCGACCGCTGCCTGTATTCGGTGATGGGTCACAAACCCGCTCTCTTTGCTACGTCGACGACGAGGTGGAGGGCATTCTCAGGCTCCTGCTTTCCGATGAGACCGGCCCGGTGAACATCGGGAATCCTGAAGAGGTGACGATGCTGGAACTGGCCGAGACAGTCCAGGACGTGGTCGGCAACCACCCGGGGATCGAGTTCCAGGCCCGACCGACCGACGATCCCATGGTCCGGCGGCCGGACACCACCAAGGCGGAACTGGTCCTCGGCTGGAAGGCCCAGATCTCGTTGCGCGAAGGTCTGGGACGGACACTGCCCTGGTTCAAAGAAGTCCTCAGCGACTGAGGGTGTTGCCCGACGGGGCACAATTCACCGATGTCGTGGTCCGATCTGTCCGATTGGTGGGTCGCCGAGATTGAAGACGACCCCGCCTACGAGGCGGCGGTCAACCCGATGCTCCTCGATGTCCTTCGGCCCGACGCTGGGCTCACCTATCTAGACCTCGGATGTGGCGAAGGGCGCGTCATGCGGGCTCTGAAGGGAACCGGGGCCGTCGTGCACGGCGTCGACCTAACCCCCGCCCTTGCCCGACGAGCCGCTGACTCGGGACCTGTCGTCATCGGACGGCTACCCGATCTCGGCTTCCTCCGCGACGATTCCTATGACGGAGCATTTTGTGTCTTGGCCCTCGAGCACATCGAGGACGAGGGTCGGCTCTTTGCAGAGGCAGCACGGGCGGTCCGACCAAGCGGCATCTTCGCACTGGTCATCAATCACCCGTTTCGGACTGCTCCCGGAGCCACCCCGATATCCGATTCCGATGGTGAGACTCTGTGGCGGCCGGGCGACTACTTCTCCTCGGGGACGACGTTGGAACCGGCGGGGGAGGGGCAGATGCTGTTCCATCATCGGAACACAGCCAGGATCCTCGAGTCGGCGGCAGCCGTAGGCTGGTACTTGGAGCGATTCGTCGAGGTTCCCCACCACGAGCTGGACGACCAGGCGGGGATTCCGAGACTGCTGGCTTGCCGTTGGCGCCTCCTACCCTGAGAAGGCGTGTTCAACCGACCAAAACCATCGGAGATACCGACCCAACCCGGCGCCTACATCTTCCGTGACAAGCACGGAAAGGTGATCTACGTCGGCAAGGCCGAGAGCCTGCGGGGCCGCGTGCCGTCCTACTTCGGCGTGGGCCTCCACCCTCGCACCCAGGCGATGGTCGACAACGCACAATCGGTCGAGTGGATCATCACCGAGTCCGAAGTCGCTGCATTGATGCTCGAGTTCTCACTGATCAAGAGGCATCGTCCCCGCTTCAACATCAAGCTCGTCGACGACAAGTCCTATCCGTACCTGGCCATCACACGGACCGACGAATGGCCCCGCGCCAGGGTCATGCGGGGCGCCAAGCGAAAGGGCAACGAGTACTTCGGCCCATACGCCCACACCTACGCCATCCGCAAGACCCTCGACCAGCTCCTCCGCACTTTCCCGGTGCGCACCTGCACGGACTCGCTATTCGGCCGTCAGCAAGCCCAGGGACGACCTTGTCTCCTCTTTCACATCGAGAAATGCTCCGGCCCGTGCATCCAGGCCGTCACCCCCGAGGATTACCGACAGATGGTCGACGGGCTCGCTGCCTTCCTGCGGGGGGACACCGACCTGGTGCTCACCGATCTCCAAGTCCGTATGTGGGAGGCGTCGGAGCGACAGGAGTTCGAGCTCGCCGCCCGACACCGTGACCGGATCGAAGACGTACGTCGAGCCCTTCTCCGCCAGGATGTGGTTTCCGACCGCCCCGAGGACTTCGACCTCATCGCATTCCATGGAGACGACCTCGAGTCGGCATTTCAGATCCTCCACGTCAGGAAGGGACGACTCGTCGGACGGTTGGGCACCGTCGTCGATCGAGTTGAGGAACTGACCGATGCCGAACTCATGGGGCGCGTCATCAGACAGCTCTATGGGGAGGACGACCCACCTCGCCAGGTCCTGGTCGAGATCGATCCTGCCGAAAAGGAATTGCTCCAGGAATGGCTGGCCGAGCGGCGAGGAACCAAGGTCAGCCTCCGGGTTCCGACCAGGGGCTCGAAGCGACGTTTGATGGAGACAACCGCCACCAATGCCGCCGAGGCCTTCGCCCGGCACCGACTCAAGCGCAGTCAGGATCACAACGCGAGGGCCAAGGCCCTTCGATCGCTGCAGGAGGTCCTCGACCTGCCCGAGCCACCGCTCCGTATCGAGGCGTTCGACATATCGACGTTGCAGGGGACCAACACCGTCTCGTCGATGGTCGTGCTCGAGGACGGCCTGCCCAAGAGGTCGGACTACCGGAGGTTCAAGATCCGGACCATCCAGGGCCAGGACGACTTCGCTGCCATGGAAGAGACCATTCGCCGGCGCTTCCGCGCTTTCCTGGCGGAGAAGGACCGGAATGTGACCGAGCAGGGCAGGTTCTCCTATCCACCCTCGCTGGTACTCGTGGACGGAGGAGCAGGCCAGCTGGGCCGAGCTGTGAAGGTCCTCGACGAGCTCGAGATCGACATACCGGCGATCGGCCTCGCCAAGCGGATGGAGGAGGTGTACTTGCCGGGGCAACCCGAGCCGGTGCGTATCCCCCGGGATGCCGAGGCGCTATATCTGCTGCAGCAGGTGCGTGACGAGGCCCATCGCTTCGCCGTCACCTATCACCGCCAACTTCGCTCCAAGTCGATGGTCGACTCGATCCTCGATGAGGTACCCGGGATCGGCCCGAAGCGGAAGAAGGACCTCTTGAAGCGATTTGGTTCGTTGAAGAAACTTAGGGAGGTACAGGCGGATTCCCTGGCCGAAGTGGTGCCGAGGAACGTCGCCGACGATCTGTACGCTGCACTGCACAACTGATCGAGAGCACCGATGGAGCGTCCCGCAACCGATCATCCTCACGTTCTCGTGGTCACGGGCATGTCGGGCGCCGGTCGATCGTCTGCCGCCAAGATCCTGGAAGATCTCGGTTATACGGTCATCGACAATCTGCCTCCGAGGCTGCTCGTCCCGGCAGCCCAGTCCCATGACATTCCTGAGCGCCACAAGCATCTCGCCGTTGTCATCGATTCCAGGGGAGGTCTCCCCATTTCGGAGTTGCGTGACGCCGTCAAGGAGCTGAGTCGGGAGGGCGTGATGACGAGGGTGGTGTTCCTCGATGCCGAGGACGACGTGATCGTGTCCCGCTACGAGGAGAACAAACGTCCCCACCCTCTCGGGCACTCAACTATCTCCGAGTCGATCGTGGCCGAGCGAGAACTGCTCGCTGACCTCCGCGAAGAGGCCGACGTCATCGTCGACACCTCGTCCCTCAACATTCACGAGCTGCGGGAGCGGCTCACAACCCAGTTCAGCGAAGAAGAGATGGCCCGCCCGATGCGCGTGTCGATTCGCTCCTTCGGCTTCAAGAACGGGACGCCACGTGACATCGACCTCCTCTTCGACGTCAGATTCCTCCCCAATCCCCACTGGGTGTCGGAGCTGCGGCCACTGCGAGGGACCGACGAGCGCGTGGCCGAATATGTGATGAGCGAAGACGCAGCCAAGGAATTCGTCGACCGCGCCGACGAGATGCTGGCCTTCCTCATCCCGCATTTCGAGGCCGAGGGGAAGTCGTACCTGTCCGTGGGCATTGGCTGCACCGGTGGGCATCATCGCTCCGTGGCTATTGCTGAGGAGTTGGGTCGCCGGCTGGCTCAGCACGGGATAACCGCCTCGGTCCGGCACCGCGATATCGAGCGATGAAACCGCAGACCCAGACCGAGACGGCGCTAGCTCCCCTACTTCTCGATCCCGAGGGACCGGTTGTCACTGCATTGGGAGGCGGCCACGGCCAGGCGGCCGCCCTCGAGGCCATTCAGTGTTATGCCGGGGAGATATCGGCACTGGTGGCTGTGGGAGACGACGGAGGCTCGTCCGGGAGGCTGAGCGGTTTGGGGATCCCCCCACCTGGTGACGTGCGCCGCTGCCTGCTGGCCCTCACTCCGGAGCCCTCCCTGTGGTCCGAGCTCTTTTCGCACCGGTTCACCGGTGGCGACGTGGCCGAGCACTCACTGGGCAACCTGATCCTCGCCGGTCTGGCCGACTTGTTCGGGGACTTCGAATCGGCGGTTTCCACGGCCGAGCGGATGCTGGGGGCCGTGGGTTCGGTTATCCCGGTGGCCGATCAGCCGATCACGCTCACGGCGACGATCGATGGGTTGGAGGTCGTCGGGCAGAAGCGGATCTCGCAGACCGCAGGCGAGCTCACCGAGCTCCACATCGAACCGAGAGATGTCGTGGCCACCCAACGGGCCCTGGCCGCTGTCGCCGCCGCCGACCAGATCGTGATCGGACCGGGAAGCCTCTACACATCGATCCTCTCGGCTCTCAAGGTCAACATGCTGGCGCCTGCAATCATGGGAGCGGCTGCTCAGCGGGTGTTCGTCCTGAATCTGGTGACCCAGGATGCAGAGACCTTCGGCGTGAGCGGTGGAGAGCACCTCGAAGCGCTCGCCAAGCATGTAGGGGTCACCGGCCCGGGGATCGTCGTGGCCCACGACGGGCCACTCGCAATCCCGGAGGGCCACGAACGCGTAGTGATCGAAACCGAGGATGCGGCACGTCACGGCTGGCGTGTCGTCTTTGCAGATTTGGCCGATGAGGGGGCAGACTGGCCGGAGCACGACCCGCTGAAGCTGGGGAGAGTGCTGGAGACACTGGCCGTCACCGAGGACTGAATCGCATGCCCCAATACCTGACCCTCGACGACGTGGACGTCAGTGGCCTCGATGTCCTGGTGCGGTCAGACCTGAACGTTCCCATGGAGGATGGAGTCATCACTGATGACTTCAGGATCAGGGCGGCACTGCCCACCCTGGAGCGTCTCGTCGATTCCGGTGCCCGGGTGAGCGTCTGCTCTCATCTCGGCCGCCCGGAAGGCCCCGATCCCGCCTTCTCGCTTCGCCCGGTGGCAGACGCGATGGCTGGGCTCACAAAGAAGGAGGTCGGGTTCGAGAGAGGTGGCCAGGTCACGGTCCTCGAGAACACCCGCTTCGACCCGGGAGAGACAAAGAACGACCCGGCGATGGCTGCCCGTCTCGCCGAAGGTGTCGGCATCTTCGTCCAGGACGCTTTTGGCTCGGTCCATCGGGCGCACGTCTCCACGGTCGGGGTGGCCGAGCTAGTGAAGTCGGTCGCCGGGCCGCTCCTGGTCGACGAGCTCGCCGCGTTGGAGCACTTCCTGGTCGACCCGAAGGTGCCCTACGTCGTAGTCCTGGGAGGGGCCAAGGTCTCTGACAAGCTGGGAGTCATCGAGAACTTGCTCCCCAAGGTCGATGTGATGCTCATCGGAGGAGCGATGTGCTTCACCATTCTCAAGGCCAAGGGTGACGAAGTGGGCACGTCACTGGTGGAAGATGATCAGATCGAGGCGGTGAAGCGGATCCTCGATGGGCCTCATTCGGAGAGGTTGATACTTCCTGTGGACGCGATCATCGCCAACGAGTTCGTCGAGGGCGCAGAGCACAAGGAGACCTATATCAAGGAGATCCCACCGGGATGGATGGGTCTGGACGTGGGGCGGGAGACGAACCAGCTCTTCGCGTCCGTGATCCGCACCGCTGAGACCGTGTTCTGGAACGGGCCTATGGGTGTGTTCGAATGGGAGCCGTTCAGGGCCGGAACCGAAGCGATAGCCCGGGCGGTGGCGGAGGCGACTGCATTCACCGCCGTCGGAGGAGGCGACTCGGTGGCTGCGGTGCGATCCCTGGGCCTCGAATCCGAGATATCACACGTGTCGACCGGCGGGGGAGCGGGTCTGGAACTTCTGGAGGGTCGTGAGCTTCCCGGCGTGAAGGTGCTCGAGCAATGGGCGGGTGGTCGGAGTGCCTGATCGCAAGAGCCTCATCGTCGGCAACTGGAAGATGAACGCCACACATCTCGAGGCGATCCAAATGATCCAGAAGCTCTCTTACCGTCTGGAGGCGAAGGACTACGACCGCGTGGAAGTTGTGGTGGCACCGCCTTTCACATCACTCCGATCGGTGCAGACCGTGATCGAGGCGGACCGACTTTGGTTCGGTCTGGGGGCGCAGAACCTGCACTGGGAGGAGTCGGGGGCATTCACCGGCGAGATCTCACCGGTGATGCTCGCCAAGCTCTCGGTAGACCATGTGATAGTTGGCCATTCCGAGCGCCGTCAGGGTTTTGGGGAGACCGACGAGATGGTGGCGAAAAAGGCCAGGGCGGTGGCCAATGCCGGAATGCGCCCGATCGTCTGCGTCGGCGAGACCCTCGAGCAACGTGAGGGAGGCGAAGCGGAGCAGGTTGTCGTGTCCCAGGTCGTCGCTTCACTGGCACGCCTCGATCCTGAAGCCCTGGGCTCTTCGGCGATCGCCTACGAACCGATATGGGCTATCGGCACGGGCCGCACCGCACTGCCCGACGACGCCGGCACGATGGCCGGGATCATCAGGGAGACGGTCTCCAACAAGGTCTCCTCATACGCCTCCGAGGGCGTTCGGATTCTCTATGGCGGATCAGTGAACGCCGCCAACATCAAGGACTTCATGGCGAAGTCGGACGTCGATGGCGCCCTGGTCGGCGGTGCTTCTCTCGATCCCGACAGCTTCGCCGCCATTGTCCGGTATTGGGTATGACGCATCGACTGATTCTGCTCAGGCACGGGCAGTCGACCTGGAACCTGGAGAACCTGTTCACCGGCTGGACCGATGTCGGTCTGACGGACCAGGGCGAGGAGGAGGCCCGAGAGTCGGGCCGGCTGATCGTCGAGGAAGGGCTCGATCCCGACATCCTTCACACCTCCGTATTGGTACGGGCGATCAGCACTGCGGAGTTGACTCTCGAGGAGATGGGGAGGCAGTACCTCCCGGTGCGTCGGTCCTGGCGTCTCAATGAGCGCCACTACGGAGCCTTGCAGGGTCTCAACAAGAAGGAGACCGCCGAACAACACGGCGCTGAGCAGGTCCTGCTGTGGCGTCGCAGCTATGACGTCTCGCCGCCACCACTCGATCCTGCCGACGAGCGCCATCCCCGCCACGATCCTCGATATCGGGACCTACCTCCCGATCTGCTCCCCGCCACCGAGTGCCTGAAGGACGTGGTGGTCCGAATGCTTCCGTACTGGCACGACACGATCGTTCCCGATCTGCTCGCCGGCCGGGAGCCCCTGGTGGTTGCCCACGGCAACTCGATCCGTGCCCTGGTCAAGCATCTGGACGGGATCAGCGACGAGGAGATCGTCGATCTCAACATCCCCACCGGGGTCCCGCTTCTCTACGAGTTGGACGACTCCTTCTCACCGGTGTCCAGCCGCTACCTGGGAAATCCGGAGGCGGCCAAGGCGGCGGCCGAAGCGGTGGCCCGCCAGGCCGGTAGGTGAAGCGGACGGTGGCTGGTACAATCCGCTGCGCACGGGCATCCGTGTAGTCCCGCAACCTCATCAGGCAGGCAATGACTGTCGTCGAAGCAATCGCAATCGTCATCCACATCATCCTCTCGCTGGCCGTGGTGGCGCTGGTCCTGCTCCATTCGGGCAAGGGCGGCGGCCTCTCGGACGTGTTTGGTGGTGGCATGTCGACATCCAGCCTCGGCGGCAGCACCGTCGTCGAGCGGAACCTCGACCGACTCACTGTGATCGTCGGGGTCCTTTTTGGAATCAGCACGTTCGGGCTGACCATCCTCTTGAACAACTGACCGGCGTAAACTCGCCCGGCTTCAGTCGGAGTGGCGGAATTGGTAGACGCGCCAGGTTGAGGGCCTGGTGGGGTATTACTCCCCGTGGAGGTTCGAGTCCTCTCTCCGACACGTAGAAATTCGAAGTAGTTCTCGCGACTGACTATCACTTCCGCCCGAACCAAGAAAAGCAGGGCCGACGCAGCGACAATCAAGGCGGCCGCTCCGGTTAGAAGCGTCAACACGTCCTTTGAGTGCTGTGTATCGAACCAGCGAATGACTTGCAGCATCGATACAGGGCCGCCACTAGCTCAGCCGCTTCCCTGTCCATTCCATCGATGAAGTGTGAGTACCTGTCCATGGTGAGCGCGATGGAACTATGGCCGGGCCGCTCCTGCACCATCTTGGGATGCACACCACTCGATAGGGCAAGGGTCGCCCAGGTGTGTCGGGCGGCAGCATGAGGTGTGAGCGCCGGCACACCGGCCTCGGTTGCAAAGCGCTTTGTGGCCCGGGTAAACCAGTCGGGCGATACCAGATCCCCTAGCTCGTCGGAGAAGACAAGACCCTGGTCGTTGTACGCCGACCCTGCCGCCCATCCTCTCGAAAGTTCTGGCCCGCCTTGTGAGCTCGCAGCACCGCAACGCTTCACGGATCCGGGAGAACCTGTCGACGCTGCAAGCCGAGCTGTCCACGTCCGGAACATCCAGGGCGCTCGACGGATCGCGGCCGCCTGATGGCCGAGACGAAGAAACCGGCGCAAAGCCGGGAGTCGAAGCTGCGGGCTGCGAGCAAAGCGGTCGGGCTCACACCTCGAGAAGCAGGGCGCGGGCTGGCAGCTGGTCGATGCGGAGTCCGGGACTCAGGTGGCCGCCGACTGGAGCGAGGACGCCGATGGGCTCACCCTCGACCAGATCGAGACAGCGTTGAAAGGCTGAAGGTTGGGCCGGGTCCGACAAAAGGAATCCCCGAGCGGCTGCTCAGACTTGGTTGGGTAACTCTGCCGGGGGTGGACCTGCGATGAGCGTCCGAAAGATCACCCTTGTCAGCAGCACGGGCATAACCAGGGTCCACATGGAAGGGAGCAGGCCGAAGGCGCACCCAGCAACAACTAGTGCTTTGGAAAGGAGGCGATTCTCGGTCGGTACGAACCCGCCGACGAGGATCAGTGTTGCTCCACCCCACAGAGTGGGCAGCCAGAACCAAAGCGGCTCCGGCTCATCGAGACGGCCGATCACTTCGGCAATTCCGAGGATGATCAGGCCGGCGGCGGCCATGACCACAAGGACGCGGTCTATTCGACGATCAAACACGAGGGCCTCCTGACGCCTTTGACGAGAACCCCCAATGGCTGGCGTCTCTGCAGTGATTCGACGAGTCTTCGGGGGGTTCTCAATTGACAGTGAACGAGTGGCAACGAGTCCCTGTCACACCCTCAACGTAATCTCCGAGCATCGTGTCATGCGTGCCGATCACACGCGAGATGGCCTGCCTTGCTCGACGCGCTCCGTGGCTATCCCGCATCGACCGAAGTTCAAGAACAGCTCCGAGCCATGCCCGAATGGGAGCAGGCTCGAACCTGTGGGTGGATCATGCCCACGGGGGCGTTTACGGGCACGGGTTCACGACATTCGGGCCCGATCTCGAAAGGGTTCCTCCACGACTTATGTTGCCCTCGTATCCCTAGGCTCCGATTCGGCGATTACGTACATGCATACGCGAGAAGCGCCTCCGGCCGGTTATCGGCCAGAGGCGCACGGGTGATTTATCTCGCCTTCCCATCTGGGAGTCTGGGAAGGCTTTCAATTTTCGCCGATTGCCGGGCCAGGTCAAGTGCTCATGGGAGTCCGGCTACCACGCTGGTCCGACCAGCAAGGGGATCGTTCACGACTGAGGGGCCAAGAGTGGCTCCCCTTCCACCCACCCCGGAAGATTCCCCGGGTCCGGCGATACCTCATGAACGTACTCCTAAAACGTTGCCGGCTGACAAGATCGCGAAAGAATCGGGGCTATTCAGGTTGCCGGCGGCGAGGATGCCGGCCAGGTCGAGGCGCTGATCGGGTCCGGGGCGGCGTCGTTCCAAGATGTCGATGCGGCGACGAAGCGAGGCGATGAGCTCGGCCTGGGAGCGACTGCCTGTTCCAGGATCTCCACTTTCGTCTTCGACCGTTCGACCGGGCTGACCGGGGCCATCGGCATCGCCGGCTGAACGTACCAGCGGGACCGGGCGACAGAATTGCAACCAAACTGCAACCCAACCAGACGAAACGGTACGAAACGGGCTGGGATACGAGTCGATGACATCCCCCGACAATCATTGATTATCCGGGACTGCTGGGTACACCTTGGGATGGCTCTCATTAGGTTGAGGGCCTGGTGGGGTACTACTCCCCGTTGAGGTTCGAGTCCTCTCGCCGACAGTGGACCACCAAAGGGGGCCCTTACGACTCGGAGGACTCGGCGGCGCGCTTGATTCCCTGAGCCTCCATAGTCATATATCGGTTGGTGAGGCCCCTGAAAAACAGGGCGACCGGGATCAGTGGGCCGTGCATATCCAGGCTGAGAGTCAGCCGCGCGCGGCCTTCCTCCAGCACCTCGACCCGATGACCTGCGACGCTGGTGATGCCGGTGGACTCCTGGCGCCACTCGAAGTAGGACGGCGCATCCCAGACAGTGAGGACCCATATGCCCTCTCCCAGCTTCGGTTGCTTGAGGCGTATGCGACTGCCGACCGCCAGAGGAAGGGGTGTGAGCACCTCGACCGCATCGACCGTTTCGATGCGGCTCGGCCACCCTGCGACGTCGCTCAGGACATCCCAAACGCGCTGTTGCTGCGCCTCGATCTCGATGGATTCCTCAAAGTGCATGTCGGACGATCACCCCGGAAAGATTGCTCAACCAAGACCAGTTTGGGCAGGCTAGCCAACCGCGATCAGCCCTCTCAGCCTCGAACAAGTCGTGGCACGTGCTCCAGGTGACAAGCTCAGCCACGCCTGACCCCGCTGCAAGCGTGGTCGTGGGATGGCGACTTAGAAAGGTTTCAGGGCACCTCGCCTGCTTCGGTGTCTGTCCCGTCGATGCTGGCGAGAAAATGCCGGAGATGATCCCGCACCGTTTGCGCGGCAGACCCGGGGATGAATGTGAGGAAGAAAGGGGCCAGCAACCAGCCTCGGCCGCGCAGGTAACGAACGGCCCGGATTTCAACGCGGCTGCCGCCGTCCTCGGGGGTCGCCCAGAGCTCCCACGTACTTCCCGGCTTGAACAGATTGGAGTCGACGACACGTCCACGCAGGACGTCCGGCTCCGACCAGTCGTAGTGCAGACGTTCCCAGACATATCCGATGGGCCACGGGTTGCCCTCGGTCACTTCCGCGTAGTCGTCGCCGACGTCGTGCACCTGTAGGTACTCGAGATGCACGTCCGGCCACATCTGGGCACGCCGATCGGAGAAGTCCCGGCCCGCCGCTAGAACGACCTCAGGGGCGAGATTGCTGTGTTCGCTGACCCGGACCTGCGGCATGGCACTCGATCGTAGAAGGGGGCCGGCAGGTGTCTGACCACCGCCCTCGATCGAGCCAGACCGGCTCAGCTTGGAGGCAGCACCAACGTTGCACCCGGCTCGCACACCACCCGGGACATGATGTCCCGGCACCCATGGAGGCTGCTGGACAGAGTCATCGATGCGAACAGGACCATGGCCAGGAACACAGCCAGCCCCAGGAACGCCGCTCTCCTCCCCATCGGTCTCCATTAGTAGTCGGTGACCCGCCATTACTGGTCATCCTGGCCGCGTCATTCCCGACCATCGGGGGCGGACTAGTCCGATTCGGTTACTTTTCCGGCCATCGCTGCCGATGAAAGCGGGTCGCCGCCTAGGGGAGCAGCGTGAGCAGCCGACTCGAAGATCCGCGGGATATGGCCCGGATGCTGGACGAAGGCAAGATCTCACAAGGCGAATACCACTTCGTGCGCGCACGCCGACTGCGCATGCGCCGAGCAAACTGCCGAATGGGACACCATGGCAAGTTGGCATCGCCGGTGGCGTCGAGACGATCAGGGTGCGTGCCGCTTCGAGCCCGTGGAATGAAACGGTCAGAGCTTCTGGATGCGGTCCCCGACCGCGATCATCCCGTCCTGTATCACGCGTGCGTAGATCCCTCGCAGCCGAAGTTCTTTGGCCGGTCCCACGTTGACGAATCGGAGCGCCGCCGAGCCGAATCGTGAGGCGAACTTCTTGCATCCCTCGTGCGGTGTGTCTGTTATCTCGAGAACGGCCGTGCCAGTCCGCAGCTTTTGACCGGGGACGAGGTTGGCTTGGCTCAAGTCCAGATCGGCGACGATGTTGTCTCCGGCAAGCGACCAGCGGTCCCGCCCCCCGGAGACCAGATCTAGGAGCCGGGAGTTGATGATCGCGATCTGGATGTCCGGCATCTCGCGATACTTGTCCTTCGACCAGTGGTCGCCATTGACCCCGAGTAGAGAGGTCACGTCGACACTCTCAGGCGTGAGTCGCTCGTTCTCGGCGGGGCGAACGATCAGCATCTCGACCAGGCCGTCGTCCTGCGGGCTGGAGAGCACGCCGGACAGGCCGCGTTCGAGCTGCTCGGGCGTCAGATGGGTGACCGGTGTATCGCTCATGCTGCCTCGGCCGGGGACTCCTCGCGCCGACTGTGCCGTCCTTCGAAATTCGGGCCGAATGTGTCCTTCCATACCACTGTGGTCATCAACCATATGGCGGTAGCAATCAGAAGGGCAGGAAATATCCGGGCTACGAGTGGGAGAGCGTCCTCCGAATCCCCCAACCAGCCACCGATCAGAGCGCCGAGAGGCAGCGTGGCCCATCCGATCGCTCTGCTCACCGTTGTGACTCTGCCCAACATGTTGTCGTCGGCATAGTGCTGACGGATGGTGGCGAGCGGCACGTTGATGAGGGAAACACCGATCATCCATCCCACATTGAGGGCTAGGGGAACAAGCCCGTATGTGGTGAACATCACCGCGAACAGCAGCAGACCGGTCAGGATCATGCCGAACGTCATCGTCCGGCCCAGACCAGTCGTTCTGATGATCTGCGGGGCGATCAAGGCGCCGATGATGCCGCCGACTCCCATCGCCGCAACCAGGATGCCGACTTGGGCGGTGTTGGCCGCACCCAAAATCACAGAGAACAAGAGAACCACCGTGGCCTCGATGAATCCCATGACGAAGTTGGGGACAGCAGCGGCGATCGTGGTGACCCGAAGCCGGGGCTCTTTCCAGATGTAGCGCAGGCCGTCCATCGCCTCGGTGAGGAACGGAGAGCGGGTGTCATCAGGGCTGCGATGATGCGCCACCCTTCCCACCCCGGCCAGGAAAACAGCCGAGATCACGAAACTGAGGCCATTGATGTAGAGGCCCAGGGCGGGTCCGCCATAGAGGTAGGCAAACAGGCCACCGGCGAGAGCGCCCACGGCGAAATTGAACTGCTGGCTGGCGGCCACGAACGAGTTGGCGTCGGCGAGCCGGCGTCTCGGCACCAGCGAGGGGATAAGGGCGAACAGGGCACCGTCGAAGAACGTGGTGAAGGATCCGACCAGGAATGCGATGAAGAACACGGTTCCCACGCCATAGGAGCCGTATGAGGCGGCGAGGTAGAAGAAAGCCGACGCCCGTAAGAGATCGGTCGCGATCATCACCGGTCGCAGGTGCCAGCGGTCGATGAGCACGCCCACGATCAACCCGAGCAAGAGGGTCGGCACGGTTTCCAGCGCGTAGGTAACGGCGAATTCCATCGTCGAATCGGTCCCACTTATGTCGAGAACCAGGAAGGGAAGGGTCACCCAGGCGACATAGGTCCCGAAATGGCTGACCGCCTGGCCGACCCACAGGGCCATGTATCTCGGCCCGAGGGAGGTCAGCGACCGAAAGAAGTTCACTGGCCTTGCACGATACCGGCCTCTTCGGGTGTGTCCATCCCTTGTTAGCCTTGCTCACCATGGCTGACCCACGTGAGATCCCGCAGCTCACCAACGAGTTGATCGACATGTCTCGGGAGTACCTCCTGCAGGAGACTCTCGAGCCGGCGAAGAGGCTGGGAAGGCATGCAGGAATGGGTCTTGGCGGCGCCATGGCTCTGGCTCTAGGCGCATTCTTCCTGGTACTCGGCCTCTACAACGGGCTGAAGATGTGGCTCCCCTCGGGAGCTTGGTGGGTGGTTCTGGCGAAATTCTTGACCGCGCTGGTCGCGGCAGGTGGTGCTGGACTGGTGGCTTGGAGGTTGCAAGAACGTGACGATTACTAGACAGGACATCGAGGCCAAGGCCAATGAGATCGCATCGGCGGTCAACCAGACCACGGAGTCGGCTCGTGACACGGCCGTGGCCGCGGGAGTCGTGATCGCGCTGCTGGTCCTCGCCGCCTTCATCTTCGGGCGCCGCCGCGGATCGAGGAATCGAACGTTGGTCGAGGTCTACCGGGTCTGAGGCGGATTGGGCGGCTTGACCACCTGTATCTTGGGGTCGCCGCTCCGCCGATGGTGGATGACGAGGGCTGACCCCTCTGGCAGCTTCTTGCTGAAGATGAGCCGCCGCCGGGGTCTGGTGGCCCTCAGATATGCGAGGGCAGCAAGACTGAGCCCGCTATAGAGCTCCCGCTGATCACCGGTCCGGAGCCCGCGCAGCGTGCGGTCGATGCTCGCGGAGCGGATGTCCCTTATGCCAATGAGACGTAACAGCCAATCCATGTGTCTACCGTTGCGGCCAATCAATCGAGAGTCAATCGAGTTCCAACCGCATGCAGAATAAGCTATTCGTCAAGGTCGTAATTTGGATAGTGGTCGTCTCCATGACCATCGGACTGGGCTTCACGGTGTTCGCACTGATGACATGAGGTTGGAGGCGGGCGATGCCGCCCTCTTGATCGACTCCAAGGGACGTCGATTTCTCCTCGAATTGAACCCGGACCGAACCTTTCAGTACCACGAGGGCGCCGTTCCCCATAACGATCTCATCGGACGCGAGGAAGGCAGCTGGATCGTCTCGTCGACGGGGGCGCAGCTCCTCCTGCTACGCCCCCGGTTGGCTGACTTCACCCTCAAGATGAAGAGGAGAGCCCAGGTCGTCTATCCCAAAGACCTCGGCCCCATCCTGGTCTATGCCGACATCGCACCCGGCATGACCGTGCTCGAGGCAGGAAGCGGATCGGGAGCGCTCACCCTGGGCCTCAGCCGGGCTGTCGGGCCGACGGGCAAGGTGGTCAGCGTGGAATTGAGGGAAGACCATGCAGCACACGCCAGAAAGGCTGTGGAGAAGTGGTACGGCCGGTTTCCTGAGAATGTCGAGATGCGGATCGGAGATGTGTCCGACGAGATCCAGTCGGTCGAACCAGCCCGAATCGTGCTCGATCTTCCCGAGCCGTGGCACGTCGTGACCGCCGCCGCCCAGCACCAGCCACCCGGCGGGCTGCTGGCCGCCTATCTCCCTACCGTCCCACAGGTGCAGACAACAGTGGAGACGGCGCGGGAGACCGGTGTGTTCACCGAGATCGAGGTGAAGGAGTTCCTGGTTCGGGACTGGAACGTCGCAGGCAGATCGGTGCGCCCCGAGCATCGGATGATCGGGCACACCGGCTTCCTCATTTTCATGAGGAAGACCGCCAGGCCACCGTCACAGGAGGATTGAGCGGACACGATCCTCAAGTTGGCGGGCGGTCACGCCGACGCTCTTCTTTGTCGGCAGTTGGTGGCATCATCGAGGGAGTAGGCACCGGGTGACAACCCGGGGAACTACAGAGACCGATTCGTATACTGCTAGACAAGGCGACCAAGGCCAGGAGGAAGCCCGTGGACGAAGGACGGAGAGCGGACGACGCCACTCAGTTGCGCGCCGTCGTCGCCGCCCTCGAAGAGGAGATCGCCGTCCTGCGCCGCCGTGTCCGTGACGCACCGGCCCGGGTAGAGGACCTCGAGAACGAGCTCAACCGGATGCGCGAGCGTCTCGACCGGGCGATGGCACAGAACGACAAGCTGTCCGCTGTCCTCGAAGAGGCACGGGAGCAACTCGGTGTGCTGAGGGAAGAGGTCGAGAAGCTGACCTCACCCCCGAACAATTTCGGCACGGTCCTCCAAGTCAACGGTGACGGCACCCTGGACATCATGACCGGGAGCCGCAAACTGCGTGTCGCCGCCCAGCCCAACGTCGAAGTCAAGAAGCTCCAGGTGGGCCAGGAGGTCCTTCTCAACGAGGCCTTCAACATCATCGATATCCGTCATTTCGAGCCGGCTGGAGACGTGCTGAGGGTCCGTGAAGTACTCACCGACGGCCGGGTCGTGGTCTTTGCCCACGCCGACGAGGAGAGAGTCCTTCAACGGTCCGAGACGATGGCGGACGTGAAATTGCGGCCCGGCGACTACGTCAGGATCGACGCCAAGACGGGTCTCATCCTGGAGAAGATGGAGCGACCCGAGGTCGAAGAGCTCGTTCTGGAAGAGGTCCCTGACATCACCTATGAGGATGTCGGAGGTCTGGCCGATCAGATCGAGCAGATCCGCGACACCGTCGAGCTCCCATACATGTACAAGGATTTGTTCCGTGAGTACGAGCTCGACCCGCCGAAGGGCATCCTCCTCTACGGTCCTCCCGGCTGTGGCAAGACACTAATCGCCAAGGCGGTAGCCAACAGCCTCGCCAAGAAGGTCTCGGAACGGACCGGCAGCCCCGACGTCCGTTCCTACTTCTTGAACATCAAAGGGCCTGAGCTTCTCAACAAGTGGGTCGGCGAGACCGAGCGCCAGATACGCCTGATCTTCCAGAGGGCCAAGGAGAAGTCCGACGAAGGTGTGCCGGTCATCGTTTTCTTCGACGAGATGGACTCTCTATTCCGCACGAGAGGCACCGGTATCAGCTCCGACGTCGAGTCCACCATCGTGCCCCAACTCCTCTCCGAGCTCGATGGGGTCGAGGCTCTCAAGAACGTCGTGGTCATCGGTGCCTCCAATCGTGAAGACCTGATCGACCCAGCCATCCTCAGACCGGGTCGCCTCGACGTGAAGATCAGGATCAACCGGCCGGACACGTCTGCCGCGCGGGAGATCTTCCGCATCTACATCAGCGAGGAGACGCCTCTCGACCCGGAGGCCCTCGAGGAACACGAGGGCGACCCGACGAAGGTCATCTCGGCCTACATCGAGGCCACTGTCGACGCCATGTACGCCGAGTCAGACGAAAACCGTTTCCTCGAGGTCACCTATGCATCCGGAGACCGCGAGGTGCTCTTCTTCAAGGACTTCGCCTCCGGAGCGATGATCGAGAACATCGTGAGACGAGCCAAGAAAGACGCGATCAAGAGGCAAATCGCGGGAGGAGAGCCCGGAGTCCGTCTCTCGGACCTGACGGCCGCCATCAAACAGGAGTTCCGTGAGCAGGAAGACCTGCCCAACACGACCAATCCCGACGACTGGGCCAGGGTGTCCGGCAAGAAGGGGGAGCGGATCGTCCATGTCCGCACGCTGGTCGACGGCGATGACGAGAGTCGATTGATCGAGAAGGTCTCAGCGGGTCAATACCTCTGATGGCCATCCACAAGGTGCTCGGCACCGAGACCGAGTACGGCATCGTGGTCAGAGGGGACATCGGCTTCAATCCAGCCGTTGCATCCTCGCTCGTGGTCAACAGCTATCCAGGCGCTCGCGTCAAAGTCCAATGGTCATACGAGGAAGAGTCTCCGGGCCGGGACGCCCGAGGTTTCGGCCACGACACGTTCGGGGTGGTCGACCCCGAGGGCGCGGTGGTGAACTCGGTCCTCGCCAACGGCGCTCGACTCTATGTGGACCACGCCCATCCCGAGTACTCCGCTCCCGAGTGCTACGACCCGATGGAGGCCGCCCTCTACGACAAGGTGGGCGAAGTGGTGATGCGGTCGGCCGCCCGAGCCGCCACCGAGGTGGCTGGGAAGAAGGTCTCCCTCTACAAGAACAACTCGGATGGGAAGGGGAACTCCTACGGGGCCCACGAGAACTATCTCCTCTCCAGGGAGACTCCTTTCGGTGATGTGATCCGCTTCGCCACCACATTCCTGGTTACCCGGCAGATCTACACCGGCGCAGGAAAGGTCGGGTCCGAGAACGACCGCCCCGAGGTCGACTTCCAGCTCACACAGCGCGCCGACTTCTTCGAGGAAGAAGTGGGGCTGGAGACGACGCTGAAGCGCCCAATCATCAATACCCGGGATGAGCCACATGGCGACCCATCGAAATACCGGAGACTTCACGTCATCATCGGCGACGCCAATCTCTCCGAGTACCAGAACTTCCTCAAGCTCGGCGCCACTGCCTTGATGCTCTCGGCCCTCGAAGATGGCGCCCTCCCGGACCCTCTCGACCTCCAGGACCCTGTGGAATCGTGCTGGCGGGTGAGCCATGACATCAGTCTTGGCAAGCCGCTCGAGCTCGAGGGCGGTGGAACCGCCACCGCTTTGGAGCTCCAGGGCCGTTACCTGGAATGGCTGACCAAATACGTAGAAAAAGAATTGGACGACCCGGTCTGGGAGCAGGTGATCCACGAATGGGAGCGAACGCTCGACCTATTGAGCACCGATCCCGGCCGTCTCGCAGACACCCTCGATTGGGTCGCCAAGCAACGCCTGTTCCAGGGCTACATCGAGAGGGACGGGCTGTCCAGGGATGACCCCAAGTTGCGCGCCCTCGACCTTCAATACCACGACGTGGACACCGAGAAGGGCTTGTATCACCGCCTCGCCGGACGCGGGGCCATGCGCCGCCTCTTCGAGGATGATCAGATCGAAGCGGCCGCCGGGAACCCGCCTGACCGCACGCGTGCCTACTTCCGGGGCCGCTGCGTGTCCCGTTTCTCCGACTCGCTGGTCGCCGCCAACTGGGATTCGCTCGTCTTCGACACCGGCGAATCGCATCTCAAGCGGGTTCCTATGATGGAACCACTTCGAGGTGGCGCCGATCTGATCGGGGCCATGATCGACGAAGCC
>JARDZU010000190.1 GCA_029240695.1 Acidimicrobiia bacterium
GGTGTCGCGGGGACCAAGGTGTTCTTATCGGTGGCCGCGGAGGTGATCGGTGGGACCCTTCTCTCCGGAGGGTCGGGAACCATCATCGGTGCTTTTTTCGGCGCCTTGGTGCTGGCCATCCTGCAAGACGGCTTCAATCTGCAGGGGGTCAGTGCCTTCACCTTCACCATGGTCCTGGGTGGAGCGATCATCCTGGCGATGATCCTCAATTCTCTGGCGAACAAGGCCCGTGTCAGATCACAGAGCGCCCGATTATGAGCTCTGGATCAAACGGTGAAGCGATCAGGGCCGAGGGGATCGGGAAGACGTACGGGCCTGTCGTAGCTCTCCGTGATATCGACATACATCTGGCCAAGGGAGAGGTGCTGGGCCTGATTGGAGACAATGGCGCCGGCAAGTCGACGTTGATCAAGATTCTCACCGGGTTCACCCAGCCTGACCAGGGGCAGATCTTCATCGATGGCGAGGAGGTCAAGCTGCGCTCTGTCTCGCACGCCCGTGAGCTGGGGATAGAGACCGTCTACCAGGACCTCGCCCTGGTGAATCAGCTCCCGGTGTACGCCAACATGAGTCTGAACAAGGAGGCGGTGCATCGCCCCATCCCATTCCTCGACAAGAAGGAGATGAGAGACCTGGCCAAGGCACATCTCGCCGACATGGGTGTGCGCATCCCCTCGGTCGACACCGAGGTGGGGTTTCTCTCCGGGGGCCAGCGCCAGGCGGTGGCGATCGCCCGGGCCGTCTACTCAGATGCCAGGGTGATCCTGCTCGACGAGCCGCTGGCGGCGATGGGCGCCAAGGAGAGCGCCATCATCATCGATCTCATTCAGGAGCTGAGACAGAAGGGCGAGGTATCGATCATCCTCATTGCCCACAACTTCGCCCAGGTGGTGGAGATGTGTGATCGGGTCAATCTGGTCCAGCACGGCCGCATCACGTTCGACACGCCGGTGGGCGAAACCTCGGTGAAGGAGCTGACCGATCTGGTCTCTGCCGAGTACCGGACTCGGGGGATTGGCTGAGTTCGTCAGTCAGTGGCGTGAAAAGTAGGGGCGAGCGCCGGGTACAGATCTGCGAACCGAGCATGCGCCGCGTCGTAGACCTCGCCGGCCGATGAAGGTGTGGCCACCGGCTTCACCTCGATGACCTTGCCCGCCGCCTGATCGATGGTGTCGAACCACCCAGTGCCGACGGCGGCCAACAGGGAAGCTCCGTAGGCAGCCCCCTCTTCGGTGCCAACGACCGCTATCTCGGCTTCAAGCACGTCGGCCAGGATCTGCCTCCAAAGGCCACTTCGCATCCCACCGCCCGACGCACGGATCTGCGAAGGAGCGGCCACCCCGGCGGCGACCATCAGATCGAGACCGTCCCGCAACCCGAAGGCGACACCCTCCATCACGGCACGGGTCATGTGACGCAGGTCATGACGGACCGTGAGCCCGACGAGGGCGCCCCGGGCCAATGGATCGGGGTGAGGAGTGCGCTCCCCGGTGAGGTAGGGGAGGAAGAGCAGACCGTCGCTCCCGGGGGGAACTTCGGCCGCCCCTGCGACGAGGTCGTCGAACGAGCTGTTGGGCGCGACGGCGTCCCGCAGCCATCGGAGGCTGCCGGCAGCCGACAGCATGACGCCCATCATGTGCCAGCGACGGGGAACGGCATGACAAAAGGCATGGACCCGTCCTTCCGGATCGACTGCAGGTCCATCTGTTGTCGCGAACACCACGCCCGAAGTCCCGAGAGAGAGGGCCACCACCCCTGGTGCGATTGCCCCGACTCCGACGGCATTGGCGGATTGGTCGCCCCCGCCCGCCACGACTGGCGTGCCTTCCAGCAGTCCCGTCGCTTCGGATCCGTCGCCGCTCACTATCCCGGTGACGTCGGGTCCCTCGTGAGCAGAGGGAAGGAGGTCTGCGGCGATGCCGAGGGCATCGATGACCTCGGGCGACCAAGTTCTGGACTTCAGATCGAAGAGGATCGTCCCCGACCCGTCGGCGACGTCGACCGCGTATTCGTCGGTGAGGCGGAAGCGCACGTAGTCCTTTGGGAGGAGCACATGGTGCACCCGTGCCCAGTTCTCGGGCTCGTGCTCCTGCACCCACAACAATTTCGGGGCGGTGAAGCCGGTCAGGGCATCGTTACCCGTGATCTCGATCAGCCTCTGCTTCCCGATGCGGCGCCGGATCTCGTCGCACTGGGAGCCGGTCCTCTGGTCGTTCCAGAGGATGGCCGGCCTGACCACGGCGCCTTCTCCGTCGAGGAGCACTGAGCCGTGCATCTGTCCGGTGAGCCCGACCGCCTCTATGTCACCAGGTGAGGTCTCGGTCGCCTCCATCACATCTCGAATCGAGGAAGCAGTGCCCTCCCACCACGATTCGGGGCTTTGCTCAGACCAGAGCGGTTGCGGCGTCTGGTATCCGTAGGTGGCCGAGGCGACACCCCTCACCGCTCCCGATCGGTCGACCAAGATCGCCTTGGTGGCGGTGGTAGAGGTGTCGATTCCGAGGACGAGGCTCATGGGTCACCAGATAGCCGGCTCAATTCCGTCTCGACGACGTCCTCGGGCACCACCTATCAGCGTCCCGAGGACCAGATGACCCTGTTGACGCGATTCTCGAGGAGCTCCTGGTTGCCGGACACCGGTGCCGGGTCGATGTCTCCCGCTGCCACTCTCGCCTCGAGTGACGCGAGGGTTTCCTTGCCGGCCAGGATCGACGAGCCGAGATCGGCCGACCATCCCTCGTACCGCTTCTCGAGGGGGCCGGAGAGCGTCTCCGACTCGATCATGTCGGCCGCCACCACGAGTGCCCGGGCCACCGTGTCGATCCCGCCGATGTGTCCGTGGAACAGATCGGTCCGGTCCATCGACTGGCGGCGCAATTTGGTGTCGAAGTTGAAGCCCCCGGTGGTGAATCCACCGCCCCGCAGGATCTCGTACATGGCCAGCGACAACTCGTCGACCGAGTTGGGGAACTGGTCAGTGTCCCAGCCGTTCTGATAGTCGCCCCGATTGGCGTCGATGGACCCGAAGATCCCGTTCGCCACTGCGTAGGCGACCTCGTGATGGAACGAGTGCCCGGCCAGCGTGGCGTGGTTCCCCTCGATGTTGACCTTGTACTCATCGACCAGGTCGTAGCGCTCCAGGAACCCGTGGACGGACTGGCTGTCGTAGTCGTACTGGTGCTTGGTCGGCTCGGCGGGCTTGGGCTCGATGAGAAGCGTGCCGGTGAAGCCGATCTTGTGCTTGTGCTCGGCCACCATGGTCAGGAACCGGGCGAATTGCTCACCCTCCCGCCTCAGGTCTGTGTTGAGCAGGGTCTCGTATCCCTCCCGGCCCCCCCATAGGACGTAGTTGGCGCCGTCGAGGCGAAGGGTCGCCTCGAGGGCGTGCTTCACCTGGGCCGCCGCATAGGCGAACACCTCCGGGTCGGGGTTGGTCGACGCCCCGGCCGCGTAGCGGGGGTGGGAGAACAAATTGGCCGTTCCCCACAGGAGGCGCACCCCGGTGTCGGCCATCTTCTTCTCGGCGTAGTCGACCATGGACTCGAGGTTGGCGGCGGACCCGGGAAATGTGTCGGCCTCTGGTGCGATGTCCACGTCGTGGAAGCAGAAAAAGGGAGTGCCCAGCTTGGAGAAGAACTCGAACGCCGCATCCATCTTCTGCCGGGCTGCATCCATCGGGTCCCCCTGTCCACTCAGCCAGGGTCGATCGAGCGTGCCGGCTCCGAATACGTCACTGCCGGGCCAATTGAACGAGTGCCAGTAACAGACGGCTATCCGGAGGTGATCCTCCATCCGCTTGCCAAGGACCACACGGTCGGGCTCGTAGACGTGGAACGCGAGTGCGTCGTCGGAGTCGAGCCCTCCGAACCCGATCGGCCCGGGGACATCGGCAAAGAACTCATCCGGCACGGTCAACCTCCACTTCCACTCCCGTCGAGAACTCAGGAACACTATTTGTGTTGTATGCCGGGAGCAAAGATGCGGGTTGCGGGTCCGGTTCCACCGCGCCGGCACAATCCCTGGGTGGCTGACACCCTGGCAGTGCCCTGACCCACCCCCTTCCTGGCCTGAGCCCCTCTCAGTCGCCGGCGCGTGCCGATTCGATGATGGTGGCGGTGTAGGGGCCGCTGGGCGCTTCGATGGTCACTACCTCCCCAACCCCATGGCCGAGAATCCCGGTGGCAAGGGGTGAGTCGGATGAGATTCGGATGGTGTCGAGACCGGCCTCGGCAGGGTCCACGATGAGGTGGCGGACCTCTTCCCCGTCATCGAGTCGGATGGTCACCCGGTCACCGATCTGGACGATCCCGGGATCCTCGGGGATGTCGTAGACATTGCCGGCGGTCGCAAGGACGTATTTCAGTTGCTCCAGTTCACGAAGAGCGAGGTCTTGCTCGAGTCGGGGCGCCATCTCATCGTCTTCTTCTTCGATCGCCTCGACGAGCGCAGGGATCGTTTCCTCTTCGAGACGACGCGCGCGCTCCTCGAGGAGCAGTCGGCCCTCTTGGGTCAGACGAGGTGGCTCACCTGTCGATGTCATCTCGTATCCCTTCTACCCGCGGCCACGGAGCAGATTCCGTGGATTAGAGAAAAGCCCGATGAACGACTTTCGCCGCCCTTCGGGCCTTTCAGATCCAACCTTGGCACACGCCCCGGCATTTGTCCAGCGGGTTGAATGAGGAGTCAGTCGTCCTCGTGGACGAGGATCTCACGAAGTGCGGTATCGGGCGCCGCGAAGAGATGCAAGCGCTCCGCTTCCTCCCCGACTGCCCTCACTTCGGCGGGAGAGACGTCGCGCTGAAGATGAACCTCGAGCTGCGATTTCTTGCCGTCCCGGCCGATCTTCCACCATCCACTGAACAGCCCGTCGACCAGGAGGTTGCCCGCCCAGCCCGGCGGCACGATCCCGGGAGTGAAGAATCGGGAGCGGTCGGAATGCCCGAGGAGAACGTTGTCGTACTCGGGAAGGAATCGGGGCGGGGCAGGGGTGTCTTCATCGAGGATGCGGGCATCAGGGTGATCGAGCAGCTCGGACCCGTCCTCGCCTTGAAAGGAGCGAAGACGATCGCGCATCCCGTCGACAACCTGGCGTAGACCGTTGAGTCTCGACCACACCCGCATGTCTGAGATCGTGGCCGGCCCGAACACGGCCAGGTACCGCATGACGATCGATTCGAGATCACTCACGTTGGGCAACACGCGACCGACCCAGCTCTCGAGAGTTGTCCAGGTGGCGGCCCCAGATCGACCCCACAACCCCCGTGGTGGCACCTGGATCACTGGCAGCAGGTAGGTGACGACCTGGGCCATCGAGCTTCCCGGGA
>JARDZU010000191.1 GCA_029240695.1 Acidimicrobiia bacterium
ACGTGAGTGCGTTCCGAGGAGAGGGATCGCAATCGCAGATGGTGACTGTGGTTCGCAGAGCGGATGACATGTGGAAATTGGCTTCTACATGGACACACAAGGACGACCTATGGGACGCAGATTGCGAGTCGGTGCTGCAGGCGGTTTCGTAATCGTCTTCATCGCCGCCATGCCGGCGTTGGCGGAGGATTACACCGCTTGCTGGGTGACGACGGAGAAAAACCCCGTGACCCTCACCGAAGAACAGATCACCCGCTGTCGCATCGCTGGTGGCGATGTCGTCGACTACGCCAACGACGACTCGGTTCCCTCCCGGCTGTATCCCAACGTCGGTTTCGACCTGTTGGGGGAATGTTGGTATGTCACCAGCACCGAAACCAACTACCAGATCGTCCCGCTGAACCCTGACGGCGGGGCGGAGCTGGTTCTCATCGTGGATGGTTCGCCTGGTCCTTCCGGGTACTTTCGCCGGTGCACGTCAGAGCCCGGTGCGACCGTCGACCCATCGGAAGAAGCATGGGATTACGTGACGTCCTATGTACATCCGCCTCCGACTCCCGATCTGAACCCGTTACCGGGTGATGGAATCACCGGGCTGGAGACCTTCGTCGGTGTGCCCATCCCTGAAGTCCACGAAACCCAGCTGTCCAGTGGCACAGGCGCCACGCTCGATATCCACATCGAGGTGAGCGGCGTCGTGGTCGATTGGGGAGATGATCGAGTAGATACTTTCGCTGCCGACCAGGCCGCGCTGGCCGGATACCCGGATGGCGTTGCCAGACATGTCTACGAGGTCAAGGACCTGACCGGTTACGACCTCTCGATTTCCTATGCCTGGACGGCGCGGTGGCGGGTGGTCGGCGAGGACTGGGATTCGGTCGACGTGCCAGATACGACCACATCGGTCGTGTATCCGGTCGCCGAGATCGTCTCGGTCATCACCGACTAGAGCGACTCGCACGCCGACCTAGTGTCATACCAAATGAGCCTGCTCGTCGGGACCATTGGCGGAATGTTCGCCTTGGACAACCCCACACGGCCATTGATTGCCGACGCCACGATCAACCACATCGCGCGGGACGCAGCCGGCTGGTGGGCCGTCGACCACGAAGCTCGGATCCACCACGACGGTCGAACCGTTGCCAGTGTTCCCAACGGTGTCACTCTCAACTGCGTCCTGCCAGTCGATGAGACGATCTGGGTGGGCGCATCGAGCGCCCGTTTGTACCGAGTCGACGGCGGCGACCTGATCGAAGACCAGGGTTTCGCCGGGCGTCGGGGCGGGCCGATTGGTACACCCCTTGGGGTGGGCCCCCGGATGTGAGGTCGATGGCCGTCGACGGCGCGAACACCCTCTTCGTCAACGTGCATGTGGGTGGCATCGTTCGTTGCGACGACACCGGCCCGAGTCCCACCCTCGACATCCATGCCGATGTCCATCAGGTGATCGCCGACCCTTCGGTGGAGGGAAGAGTGCTGGCGGCGTGTGCCCGCGGCCTGGGTCAGTCGACCGACGGACGAGTCTTCACCTACCGCGACGACGGTCTTCACGCGCCCTACTGCCGGGCGGTGACGCTCACTGGCGACACGGTGTTGATCTCCGCATCAACCGGGCCGCGTTCGACCCACGCCCGGCTCTACCGCTCAGACCTGACGAGCGGGCCATTCGAGCACTGTGGTAACGGGCTCCCCGACTGGTTCGACGACAACCTCGACACGCATTGCCTGACTGTTCACGACGGTTCGGTATATGCCGGGCACGCCGGCACGGTTTGGAGGTCGGACGACCAGGGTGGGACCTGGGCCGAAATCGCCTCCGGGCTTCCCGGCATCACCTGTCTGGCCTGACGCATAGACGCGAAAGAGGGGCCACCGAGGGTGGCCCCTCTCACACTGGAGGAGGAAGTAGGTCGTTAGCAGTGAAACCAATGACCTACCCCTACTGATTCGGCATGCAGATGAATGGGCTGAAGGGGGTCGACCGACCTAATTGTCAACCTTCGTCGCCAGGACCGACCACATCAACGGCAACCGTTCCCGTCGGTCGGGCAGACGCCACAGCCCGTCGTCTTCCTGGATCATCATGGGCAGGCCCTGCCATTCACACTCGTCGTATTCCTCGACGCGGTCGATGCGCAGCCCCGCCCGGATCAGGGCGTCGATGGTTTCTCCCATCCCGTGGTTCCAGCCGTAATTGAGCGGGCTCTCGACCACGCCGACACCGGCATAAGTCTCGTGCTCCTCTTCGCCCTCGGGATCGGCAGTTTCGAAGTAGGCGACTGCGACCCGCAATTCTTCGGTCTCCAACCAATCCATTGCCCACATCATGGGATGGCCTTCGCGCATATAGAAGGTGCCTCCGGGCTCGAGGAACGAGGACACCACGTCGGCCCAACCCCGTATTTCCGGAATCCAGCAGATTGCCCCAACCCCGGTGTACACGATGTCGAACTTCTCATCGAGGACTTCGGGTGTGTCATAGAGCTCGGAGACGATGAACCTCGCCGGAGTGCCGGAGTCCGCGCTGAGACGGCTGGCCGCCTCGATCGACTTGTCCGACAGGTCAGTGCCCGTGACCGTGGCCCCGAGACGGGCCCAGGAAATGGTGTCGGTCCCGATGTGGCATTGCAGATGGAGCAAGCGCTTCCCGGTCACATCACCCAGCTTCTCTTTGTCGTAGGTGACCACTCCGCTCAGGTGGGCGGGATCAGAGATGAACCTGGCTATGCCGTACTCGTCCGACCCGTAGTGAATGGGGACACGAGCGTCCCAATTTGCCCGGTTGGCCTCGCGGTAATGGTCCAGTGGCATTCGCTGAGTATGGCGGCGTAACGACCTCCAAACGGAGGAAATATGGCTCGAGTCACGGGGATCGGCGGCGTGTTCTTCAGGTCGGAGGATCCGCAGGCCGTCCAGGAGTGGTACGTCGAACACCTCGGTCTCAGCCCCGAAAACCCTAGTTTCGTCGTCATGAGCTGGGGCGATGCCGGCGGCACGACCATTTGGGCCCCATTCCCTGCTGATACCGATTACTTCGGGTCAGCCAACCAATGGATGTTCAACTACCGAGTGGATGATCTCGATGGGCTACTCGTCGAGATCCGATACGAGGGAGTTCGCGTCATGACGAAACCGTGGAGGACGAGAACGGGAAGTTCGGCTGGTGTTGGGACTCCGAGGGCAACAAGGTCGAGCTCTGGGAGCCGCCACCGGGTAGGTAGAACACCTCCCTAGGGAGTACCAGGGTGAGACGTGAAGTCCCATCCGTCTGGGTCGTCCCAGAGGACCGGAATCGAGACCACATCGCTGGGAGACCCGTCCGCCGCGGAATGCCAGAAGACCCGAATGGTCTCGTCGCCAACGAAGGAGTAGTCGACCTCGAATTCGTAGGCTCCCCAACATCCGGTTCCACAAGTGGCTGTGGCGAAGTCCTCCTGCACCACGTTGCCACTGGCGTCGACTACTTCCAGACTCACCGTCGCTTCGAAGACGTTGGCGAATCCGGCGACCCTCAGTGACTCGTCGCCTATACCTTGGATCGGTGAGTCGACGTTGACCGAGTTCAGCTGGTCGAGGTAGGCGTCCCGGCCCTGTGGCTCGCTCAGATCGAGGCCCTCGCTGCCAAAGGCCGTGACCGGTGCGCCGTTGACCGTGAACAGGACACTCTCGAACCCACCCTGGACCGTCGTTGTGTAGATGAGCTGATTGAGCATGGTGAAGTCCCCCAACAGACCCGATCCGGATCCGGCGAGGAAGGCGTCGTTCATGTCGACCGTCACGGTGTGGTCGTCCGCCGTCACGCCGAGGATGTCGACGGCAGAGGGAACCATGTTGGCGAAGCCGTCCGGCAGGAACAGGCCCTCCATCGTCAAGGCATAGAGCCCCTCCCAGCCGCTATGCAGTGTTTCTCCCCCCGGAAGCACGACTCCCCGTAGGGCCACCAGGGCCGGATTCCCTGTGAACGAGTTCTCCGGTGTCTGCACCGCGTAGAGCACAGCCTCCTCTGTTTCGACCACGGGAGCTGTGGTTGTCGTGGTCGCAGGCACGGTCGTTGTCGTCGCCGGCTGCTCCGTGGTGACTGTTGTCGAGGCCTGGGGCTGGGTGGTCACCGTGGTGGGCACCGTCGAGGTCGTCGACGACGCCACCGGGTCGACCTCGCCCCCTCCCCTAGATAGGAAGATGGGGATAGCTGCCAGGAGCAGCACCACGAGAGCGGCGCCTGCGAATACCAGCACCGGGCGGGGTTTCGAGTCTTCACGATGGGTCACAGAGACCTCCTCGGGGTAGGGCGGCGGCTCCGGTGACATCGCCACCAGCCGGTCGGCAAGTTCTTTCATCTTTCGATCGTCTGATCTGCTCATGACAGCCACTCCTCGAGGTGCTTTCGGGCCCGGGCCAAATGACGCTTCACGGCTCCGGTCGATATGCCCATTTGTTCCGCGACCGCCTCTGCCGGAAGATCGGCCCAGTAAGTGAGAAGCACGGCCGCGCGCTGCTGTACCGAGAGACGCTCCACCGCACCCAGGACGTCGAAATCGATGTCCTGCGATGGCGCCGACTCAGGCGTTGCTGTCTTCATCTCCCGGAGCCGCCGCGACAGCGTGCTCCGGTGATGGTCATTTGCAACACTCAGCACCGCCCGATACAGGTAGGCCCTCCTGTTGCTCACCTCGGGCCATTTCCTGGCGGAAAAGGCCTTGAGACAGGCGTCGGTCACTACATCAGCGGCGTCGAACGGCCCTACCAGGCCTGTCGCATACCTGGTGAGCTCGACGGCGTAAGACCGATATACCTGCTCGTTGTCCATCACACCTGTGGCGGTGATCATGCCTCTGAGACGGAGCTGGGCCTGGGATTGGGTGACACCTCCTCCGACAAAATCCTGTTCGGTCGTGGAGAGCCACCGGCATACTGAGACCGATGACGGGAACGGGCCCGGACCGGGCCGCATTGAACACCTACCGCATCGAGACCGAGAGGCTCGTCATCGAAGTGCCCTCTGACTCGGATGCCGCCGCCCTGTTCTCACTCGTCGGTGGTGACGATCGCCACGAGGTCACGGCCGGGCTGATCTGGGACGGCCCCGACGAGATCTCCGAGACCATTGGATTCATCCACGAGGCACAAACTGAGCGTTACGGCGAGAGTGGTTTTCACTGGGCGATTCGTGATCGCACCGGGTTCACCACAGGATCTTCCGGAATGGCCATTGGGATGATCAGCGCGAGACCCGGCGTCCAGCCGGGAAGGGGGGATGTCGGCTACTGGCTCGGCAAGCCCTATTGGGGCAAGGGGATCATGCGGGAGGCGCTAACCGCCG
>JARDZU010000192.1 GCA_029240695.1 Acidimicrobiia bacterium
GCCGCCTCCGGATGGGTGGTCCTCGATATCCGCTACCCCCTCTCTCCCGATGCGACATTCCCGGAGCATCTCATCGGCGTGAAGCACGCCATTGCATGGGCCAAGTCTGGAGGTGGCCAATACGGCATCGACCCCGATCTGGTCGCCATCTCGGGCGGCTCGTCAGGCGCCCACCTTGCCGCCCTCGCCGCGCTCACTTGGGACCGGACAGAGCTCCAGCCCGGCTTCGAGGACGCGGATACCAGGGTCATCGGATGTGTGCCCTTCTACGGGATCTACGACCTGCTGGTGAGGAATCCGACACGGTTCGACTGGCCCTTCGTCGCCCGGTACGTCCTCAAGGCCGAAAAGCAGGACGCCCCAGACCTCTATCGGCTGGGATCGCCCATCGATCAGGCCCGCAGCGACTCACCACCCTTCCTCGTGATCCACGGAGAGCTCGACTCCGTCGTCCTATCGGAGGAATCACGCCACTTTGTGGCCGCCCTCGAGAGGGTCGGGGGGCGTGTCGAGTATCAGGAGATCCTGGGAGCCCAGCATGGTTTCGATGCGGTGGCATCCCTCCGCTCCAGGGCCGTGGGGCGCATGGCCGCCGAATGGCTGGGAGGGATCGTGTCGGAGATAGGCAATCCAGGTCGGACCGCACTAGAGGCGACTCTGAATGCAAAGCCTGGGGCTGTCACGCCTCAGTGGCCACCGCCACGACATCGCCTTCACTGATGACCACTCCCCCGGCAACCTCCCGGGTCAGGGCGAAACCCGAAACGTCGCCGGTCCAAGTGAAGGTCGAGGCGCGAGGCTCGTTGCCCAGCACGCCACCAGAGATCACCTGCTCGTCGCTGGTGATCACCCACAGCTGATAGGTGCGCTGAGGCATCAGGGGCTCGAGATCCTCGGTGGGGACTACGAATCCGTGGCCATCCTCGGTGAGAACCACCTGGGCAATCGAGGAGCCGTCGACCAGGAAATCGCCAACGTAGGCACCGGGGCTGGACGCCGCCTGCTCGGCGGCAGCGATCACCGCCGAGTCGCCTGTCAGATCGTTGAGCAACGACCTCTGAGCCAGGGCTATGCCGGCGAAGACAAGGGCGGCCACGGCTGCCATCGCGGTCAGCAAGGTCACAGCCCTGGATGCCCGTGGCCGCCCTTCTTCGAGATCGATGACCTCGGAAGCCCGTCCGAGTGGGATGTCCGCCCCGTTTCCTATAGCCGAGGCAATCCTCTCCCATCCATGAGTTGGCGCGGGTTCGTCCGGGACCAATTTCGACGTCACGGCCGAGTACCGGGCTAGTTCGCGGAGGCAGGTGTCACATGAGTGGAGATGACTCCTCACCGCGTGGAGCTCATCGCCCTCCAGGCTGTCGAGGGCGTAGAGCGGCAGGAGCTCGTGAAGGAGGTTGTGGTTCGTCATGCTGTCGCTCCCGACAGCGAGGCCGCCAGCTTCTTCATGCCGCTGCGGATTCGACTCTTCACAGTTCCCTCGGGCTCGCCCAGCCTCTTGGCCACCTCCACGTAGCTGAGCCCACTGAAGTAGGCCAGGGAGATGGCCTCCCGCTCGCCTTCGGCGAGCTCGTCGAGGGCATTTCGCACTTGCTCGGCGAGGTTCCGAGTCCAGACCTCGTCAGCGACGTCGTAATGGTCCGGATCTGGCGGCTTTTCTTCCCTACGGGCTCGTGCCACCTCGGATCTCACGATGTCCACCGCCCTGCGATGAGCGATGGTGAGGAGGAAGGTGCGCAGAGAGCCGCGCCCGGCGTCGTACTTCTCCGGCGCGTTCCAGAAACCCACGAATGTGTCCTGCACGACGTCGTCTGCCAAGGCCTCGTTTCTCAACACCCGGAGGGCGACGGCCTTGACCGCGCCGCCGTATTGCTCGAAGAGAGCTTCGAGCGCGAATTGGTCGCGGTTGGCAACTCTCTCCGCAAGAAGGGCATCCGGGGTGTTCGAGTCGCTCATCGACCAGGCGGCGGACACATGAACCGGGGATGTTAGGTAGGCCACATTTCCGTAATGCCCTGACTGCAAGCGAGCTGACTGCATGTGCAACCCCTATTCGCCACCGCCTCGGGTCCCAGATGAGACAGCCGACCCATCCGGAGAGCTGTTCGGCGACGAACTCGTGGCGTGGGACAGAGAATCGCGATCGTCGGCACGGGCATCTCGGGTCTGGGCGCCGCATGGGCCTTGTGTCAAGACAACGACATCACGGTCTTCGAGGCGGACAATCGGATCGGCGGCCACTCGAATACTGTCGATGTCGAGACCCCCGATGGTCCTCTGGCAGTCGACACCGGATTCATCGTCTACAACGAGGTCACCTACCCGAACCTGACCCGCCTCTTCTCGTCGCTCGGCGTATCCACCGAACTGAGTGACATGTCGTTCGCGTACTCCCTGGACCGCCAGTTCGAGTACGGGGCGAGTCTGGGTGGCGTTCTGGCCGAGCCGGGGAACCTCCTCAGCCCGAGGTTCCTCCGGATGCTTCGAGATATAAACCGCTTCCGCCGGATCGGGACCATGCTGCAGCCCGAGGCCGGCGAGAACATCGGCGAGCTCCTGGAACGATACGGCTTCTCCCCAGGCTTCCTCGATGACTATCTCTACCCGATGGCCGGTGCGATCTGGTCGGCCCAGCGATCGGATATCAGCCGGTTCCCCGCTGCTTCGATTCTCCGCTTCCTGGCCAACCACGGATTGATCGAGATCGTGGGGCGCCCCACGTGGCGGACTGTGACCGGTGGGAGCCGGAGCTATGTCAACCGACTCGCAATGCCCTTTGCCGACCGAATCAGAACGAACTCGCCGGTGAATCGCATCGTCCGCCTCGGTGGTCAGGTGCTGGTCGAGTCCAATGGGCAGACGCAGTCGTTCGATCAGATCATCCTCGCCACCCACCCCGATCAGGCTCTGGCCATCCTCGGTGAGGACGCCACTGACAGCGAGCGCGCCCTACTCGGTGCCATCCGGTACGAGTCGAACTCCGCGGTCCTCCATAGCGACTCGAGTCTGATGCCCCGGAACCGGAGGGTGTGGTCCAGCTGGAATGCGATGGCGGAGGAAGCCGGCCGCCGTCACCAGGTGGCATCGGTGACCTATTGGATGAACCGCCTCCAGAACCTCGACCCCTCGTACCCCTTGTTCGTCTCCCTCAATCCGTTGCGGGAGCCGGATCCAGGCCAGGTGCACGCTCGTTTTGCATACGCGCACCCACAGTTCGATCTCGAATCGGTGGCGGCACAACGGGGTCTTGCCACGATTCAGGGTCTGAGCAACACCTGGTTCGCCGGGGCCTACCTCGGTTACGGCTTCCACGAGGACGGGCTCCAGTCGGGCCTCAATGTGGCAGCTGCCCTGGGCTTCCCGGTGCCGTGGCACGGCACATTCGAACCAGCGAGCTCCGCCCCGTCCTTCAAGGGGACGGTGGTGGTCCCATGAGGCCGTTGCGGTCTGCCCTCTACCAGGGTCGGGTGCGCCACACCCGGCTCCAGCCCGTTCATCACGATTTCGAATACCGGGTCTATTACGGGCTATTCGATATCGACGAGCTCGACTACCTCGACCGGAGACTCAGGCTCTTCTCAGTCGGAAAACGCAACCTGGCAAGCTTCTACCCCAAGGACCATGGCCCCGTCGACGGGAGCTCCCTTCGAGCCTGGGCCGAAGACGTCCTCGCCGAGGCGGGGGTGGACATCGACGGCGGAAGGATCGAGTTGCTCGCCTTCCCCCGGATCCTCGGCTACGCCTTCAACCCGTTGAGTGTCTGGTACTGCTACGGGAGCGACGGCGATCTCAAAGGAGTCCTCCACGAGGTGCGGAACACCTTCGGTGACCGCCACGTGTACGTGGTGCCGATCAGTGGTGAGAAGTCGTACCGACACAGCTTCGTCAAGGCGATGCACGTATCCCCGTTCAATCCAATGGAGCAGACCTACCACTTCATCGTCAATCGACCTGGGAAACGGCTTCAAGTGGCGATCGAGCAGACCGACCAAGACGGCAAGGTGTTCCGGGCGGGGCTGAGACTCTCCCGAATTCCCTTGACCGACCGCAATCTGATCAGGGTCTTTTTCACCCACCCCCTGGTAACGGTGAAGGTCATCGGAGGGATCCACTGGCAAGCTTTCCGGCTCTGGCTCAAAGGCGCCACCTATCGGAAACGCCCTCAGCCCCCCGTCGATAGCATCACCATCGTGGACCCGAGCATGGTCAGATGAGGGCCCGAGAGCGGCTAGGTCTCCGCGTCTTCACCTGGCTGGCAGGTGCAGGGAGCATCCAGGTGACTCTGCCCACCGGCGAGACGGTGACGATCGGCCACGGGTCGCTCGGCGCCGACGTCGAGGTCACCGACTATTCGGCCGTGGCCGACATCCTCCGCACCGGCCTCACCGGATTCGCTGAGGCGCATATGGACGGGCGAATCGAGACCTCGAACCTTCCCGCCCTTCTCCGCTGGGGCGTCGCCAACCAAGCTGCCTGGTTCGAGCACCCCCTGACCCGTCTGACGCTGCCCCTCCGGAGACTGTGGCAGCGGATCCGTCCCGAGAGACGGCACCAGCGAGTGCGAAGCATGAACGATCATTACAACCTGGGAAACGAGTTCTACGAGAAGTGGCTCGACGAAACGATGACCTACTCCTCCGCCCGTTTCCTCGACCCCGACCAACCGCTGTCGGAAGCCCAGATGACCAAGTACCGGCTGATCGCGGACAAGGCCGGCTTGACGCCGGGGGTGCGAGTACTCGAGATCGGATGCGGCTGGGGAGGATTCGCCGAATACGCAGCGTCGGAAAGAGGCTGTGAGGTCACCGCGATCACCCTGTCCGAAGAGCAGGCGTCCTACGCCGAGAAGCGGATCGCCGAGCGGGGCCTGGCCGACAAGGTCGAGATTCGGCTCGCCGACTTCAGGGACGTGACCGGCGAATTCGACGCGGTCGTCTCCATCGAGATGATCGAATCGGTCGACGAGACCCATTGGCCGGCCCTGTTCGAGTTGATCGCCGACCGCCTCAAGCCAGGGGCGCGGGCTGCGATGCAGATCATCACGATCAAAGACGACGAATGGGAGCGCTACCGATCCAGGGCCGACTTCATACAGCAGTACATCTTCCCCGGGGGACAGATCCCCGCGCCCAAGGTCCTCAAGACGATCGCCGGCAAAGCCCGTCTGGAGGTGGAGCAAATCGAGACCTTCGGCCTCGACTACGCCCGAACCTTGGAAGCTTGGCGGGACCGCTTCCTGGAGGCCTGGCCGGCCCTCCAGGTTGAACACGGTCTCGACGAGCGCTTCCGCCGGATGTGGGAGCT
>JARDZU010000043.1 GCA_029240695.1 Acidimicrobiia bacterium
GATTGGCGCCGTGACGGTGGGAGCCCATGCCTGACGTCAGATGCGGCGTGCGTACGCGAAGTTCTCGAAAGGCCACTTTTCCGCCAGCCACTCGCTGACGGAGCGCCACACGATCGGGTCCATTTCGGCTCGGCTCGATGTAACCCACGAGCTCACCTCGGCGTCGTGTCCCTCGTCCTCAGTGGGATCGATGTAGAGGCAGCCGATCACTTCCTCCCCATCGAGGACCGAGTAGGCGAACGCCTCCCGGTCGGTGAACTCGCGGGCGTGTCCCTCCAGATCTGACAAGTTCTCCTCGATCGTCATGGGTGATGGCCAGCCACCCTTCATGCCGGGCGTGGTGCGGATGTGCTCGATGCTCGACATCCACGCCATGTGGTCACGTTCGTTGTGGACGGGCCCCAACGGCTCGAGCCGAAAACCAGGCCCTTCGAACTCCTTCGGCACATCGAAGTCATCGGAAACGAACATGGGCCGGGCTACGAACGGTCGTCCGTCTCGGCGTCGACGATCTCGTACTGCAGGACTTCCTGCGTGCCACCAGGCCAATCTGCGCGGATGCGGCGGTTGCCAGTGAGCACATTGACCCGACCCGAAAGCCTTTTCGTGATGTTGCGGTAGATCATGTCCCGCACGGCCGGGATCAGGAGCAGGAAGCCGAGAGTGTCGGTGATGAATCCCGGTGAGATCAAGAAGGCGCCGGACACGAGGATGGCAGCTCCGTCACTCAGCTCGCGCCCCGGGAGCACCCCTTGATTCACCTTGCCCCGGAACCGGCCCCACACGGAGACCCCGGCGCGACGGACCAGAACGGAACCCAGCACCGCTGTGACCAGGGCGATGCCGAGCGCCCAGCCGAACCCGATCATCGAGCCGACCCAGATGAATGCCGCCATCTCGGCAAGGGCCACGACAGTGAAGAGAAGCACCAACTTCATAGACGTCAACGCTACCGGCGGATGCGATTAACGACTCTCAATCGCCCCAGAACACAGACGGATTCATGGTTCGATCCGGGTCGAGTGCTTCCTTCACACGGCGCTGGAACTCCAAGATCGCGGGCTCTGTCGTTCGCCGCCACCAATCGGCCTTGGCCACGCCGATCCCGTGCTCGCTGGCAATGACGCCATCGAAGCCGACGACGAGCTCCAGCACACGGTCGACCACCGCCTCGGGATCATGACCGCCAACGACGTTGACGTGGAAGTTCCCTTCAGCCAGGTGCCCGAAGAGGTAGGTCTCCCCTCCAAGGTCCAGGTCTTTGACCGCAATGGCGAAGCCGTCTACCCGATCGAGCGGAACCGCCACGTCGAGCTTGACCGGGACCCCAAGGCCGTTGATCGTCTCGGTAATCGACTCCCGGTATGCCCACAGCGTGCGATCCACGACCGCAACGGCATCCTCAGGAACACGAGGAGGGTCTAAGGATTCGATGAGCACGTAGAAAGGAGCCTCGGAGCTGAGGGGTTTGGGGAGCCCACGATGTTCGATCACTGCCTCCAGACAGGCCCTGTCGAAGAACTCGATCGCACGGACCTCGGGGCCAAGGAAGCGGAGACCCTCGCCGAGCGTCTCCACGGCCACGAGCACCACCATCGGCGCCCCGGCCTCAACAGGCAGAAGTCTCAGCCTCGCCGCGGTGATGACACCGAGGGTCCCTTCACTGCCGACCATCATCTGTAATGGATCCGGGCCGAGACTCGCTTTGGACATCCCGTCGAGGCGGGACAGACGAGTCCCGTCGGCCAATACCACCTCCAGGCCCAGCACCTGACGACGAGTGTCCCCGTTGGACACCACATGTGTGCCCCCGGCGTTGGTGGCGATAGTCCCTCCGATCGTGGCCGAGTCACGGGACGCGAGATCGATCCCGTAGCGCAGCCCAGCCCGACGAGCGTGCTCCTGGACGGATCCGATCGTGACTCCCGCCCCGACCGTCAACGAGAGCTTCCCGGTGTCAATGGGCCCGATCTGGTCGAGGCGTCGCAGGGAGAGCACGATCTCGCCGTGGTGGGGCACCGATCCCCCGACGAGACCGGTGTTCCCGCCCTGGGGTACCACCGCCATCCGGGCGCTGTGACAGATCCGGAGCAACGCCTGGACTTCTTCAACGGAGCCCGGCCTGATCACTGCGGCGGTGTGGCCCGTCCACCGACCGGTCCAGTCACGGACATAGCCGGCCACCATGTCGGGCTCGACCAGGACATGAGCCTCGCCCACGACCTCGCGGAGAGCCGAGAGGACGGCCTCTTCGCTCCTCGACGTCATCGAGCGACTCTATGCAGGGCGGCTTCCTGCCCTCCTTGCCGGTTCTCAAAATATGCGTTCGCATTAGGTTGGACATTCACAACATGCCGATGACTGAGTTTCACTACGAGCCACTGTCCTATCTCGATGCGTCGTTTCTGGCGCTCGAGACCAAGACCAGCCATATGCACGTCGCCGGAGTGGCCTTACTCGATGCCGCCCCGCTGAAAGGCGACGACGGTGGCATCGATATCGCCCGTATCCGTGCCCACGTCGAGTCGAAATTGCGCTACATCCCGCGCTACCGCCAACGTCTCGACTGGGTTCCATTCGACAGGCGACCGGTCTGGGTGGATGACGAGCACTTTTCCATTGACTACCACCTCCGCCACAGCTCACTCCCCCGCCCAGGAACCGAGAGCCAGCTCAAACAACTAGCCGGGCGAATCGTCTCCACCCCCCTCGACAGGAGCAAGCCGCTGTGGGAGCTTTGGGTCGTTGAAGGGCTCGACGACGATCGGTTCGCCCTGATCGCCAAGATCCACCACTGCATGATCGACGGCCTATCCGGGGTGGACTTGACGACCATCCTGCTCAACGTCGTCCCCAGCTCCGAGGTCGAAGAGCCAGAAGTTTGGGTGCCCCGTCCCGCCCCCACCCCTACCCAGCTCTCGGTGGCCGAGATCGCTCGTCTCACCGGTCGCCTGGTCGACCGACTCACCCACCTGTCGGAGGCGGTGCGGGACGGCGTCATGCTGACCGATCGGACGCTCGACAAATCGGCGGCTGCCTTCTCATCCCTCCGCTCGGGCTGGTTGCGGGCCGCCGACCGCACGCCGCTCAACCCTGATATCGGTCCCAACCGGCGGTTCGACTGGACGGATACGCCTCTCGAGGCCATCAAGGATCTCAAGAACAAGCTCGGCGGCTCGGTCAACGACGTCGTGCTCGCCATCACTGCAGGAGCCGTGCGACAGTTCCTCATCGAGGAGCGTGGCTACGACGTGGGCGGCGCCGAGTTCAGGGTGATGAATCCGGTCTCGACCCGCAGCGCCGCCCAGCGCGGGGCCCTCGGCAATCAGATCGCCATGTGGCTCCTCGACCTTCCGATTCAGGAGCCCGACCCACGGGTCCGGTTCGAGAAGGTCAGAGAGGCAACGGGCAACCTGAAGAAGACGAACCAGGCGCTGGGAGCGGCGACCCTCGTCGAAATCAGCTCGGGAACACCGATCACTCTGCTCTCGCTGGCAAATCGCGTCGTGGGGCAGAAGATCCGGCCCTTCAACATGACGGTGACCAACATCCCGGGCCCGCAGTTCCCGATGTACTTGTTGGAGTCGGAGATGATTGCCAACTACGCGATGGTTCCCTTGTGGGCGCAGCACGGGCTCGGCATTGCCCTCTTCTCCTACAACGGGCGCCTGCTCTGGGGCATCCACGCCGATTACGACACGCTGCCCGACTCCGACCGCTTCCTTGCAGCGATCCATGACTCGTTCCGGGAGCTTCAGAACCTGCCGTCGTGAGCAATCTGGATCTCGCCGACGGGCTGCGGATGATGCAGCAGGCGGGAGAGGGTGGATATTTCGGGCATGAGGCCCATCTCCGATTCGCCTGGACTGTGCTCGAAGAAACCGACGACGTGGAAGATGCCGAGCGGGTCACCTGCCTGACGATCCGCCATGCGGCCGACATCGGCGGTAACCCCGCCAAGTATCACGCCACCGTCACCATGTTCTGGATCCGGCTGCTCGCGCATTTGCGAGAAGCCCATCCCGACGTAACGTCGGTCGGGCAAATGCTCGATGTGTACCCGCCGCTTGGCGACCCTTCACTGCCCGAAAGACATTGGTCTAACCTCGACAGCGAAGAGTCGAAGACATCCTGGGTTGATCCGGATCTGATCCCGCTTCCGTGACGTTGCTCGCTGCGCTGGCCGGCGCCGTGGCCATTTCCTTCTCGGCCATCCTCTACGCCCTGGCCGAGGTATCACCGATCACGGGAGCCTTCTTCCGTGTGTTCTATGCACTCCCCATCCTGTTCGTTCTGTGGTGGGTACGGCGCCGGGAAGATCACCGAACCCGCAACAAGCGGTGGATAGCGGTAGCCGCCGGCATCTTCCTCGGCCTCGACATCCTGGTCTGGCACATCTCGATCGAATACATAGGCGCCGGCCTGTCGACGCTCATCGCCAACTCACAGGTGATCGTTGTCGCGGTGATCGCTTGGATCTTTCTCGACGAGCGCCCCAGCCGCCAGGTGGCTATCGCCGTACCGGTCGTCTTGATCGGCGTGAGCCTGGTGAGCGGTCTCGGCCGGGGGGACGCATTCGGCTCCAACCCGCTTCTCGGCACGATCCTGGCCCTGGCGTCGGCTCTCCTGTACGCCGGGTTCATCCTCGGCTTCCGGATGTCCAACGACATCCAGGCTCCGTCGGCCGGACCGCTCCTCGAATCGACCGCTGGCGCCACCCTCGCCATTCTCTTAGCGGGGACCCTGACCGGCGGTGTCGAGTTCACTCCGACCTGGCCGGCCCATGGCTGGCTGCTCGTCCTTGCCCTGAGCTCTCAGGTGGCCGGCTGGCTGCTGATCGGATATGCATTGCCCAGGCTCCCCGCCGTGGAGACCGCCACGATCATCCTTCTCCAGCCGGTCCTGACCATGATCTGGGCCGTCCTCATATTCTCGGAGAGCCCCTCGACCATCCAATGGGTCGGCGCCGCCCTCGTCCTGTCCGGTGTGGGCTTCGTCGCCATCTCACGCGCCCGCCGCACCCCCGAAATCGCGCCGGCCCAACCCTGAGCGAGCTACCGCGAACCTGAGGTTGTGCGTAGCGAATATGCGACGAACCGCCTCAGGTTCGCGGGACCTCTCCAATGACCAGCCGAACTCGAGGCTGCTCGTAGCGGATACGCGACGTAGAACCTCAGGTTCGAAGTATCAGCCGCCCATCACGATCACCACCAGACGCCCGGTGGGGCCGTCGACGACGGAGATGCCGGTGCGGTCATAGGCGGTGAGGGCGAATTGGGATAGGGCGGTCGGCGATCCCAGCATCGCGTCGACTGCGGCCCGTGCGCTGCTGGCCAGAGCCAGGTTCTCGCCGACCACGGCGAGACGGATCCCAGTGGCGGCAACATCGGTTGCCACACTGCCCCCAGGCGGGTAATCGCGAGAGATCCGACCGCTGGTGTACATCCCTATCGCCCTCGATTCGGCGACCGTATCCAGCCCGGCGCTGCGCCCCAAGGCAGAAAGACCGAGACCTGTCCGATGCTCATTTACCTGCTCCAACACACCCGCGGTTTCGTCCCGCACCTGGCGAACCTCGTCGGGTGCGGCGGGAGGGATGGTCAGGACCTCGTTTGCTTCCGGGACTATCCGGTTCACCCCAAACAATCCCTGGATAGCAGCCAACGAGCCAAGCACGCCGTCGGGCGCCATCGTCTCGAGGACCTGCTGAGGCGCCGCATCCGGTCCGGCTATTGCCTGGGCAACCGACGAGTTCTCGAAACGCGCATCCCAGCCGCCGGGGACGACCCGGGCCAAATTGATCACCACGAGGATGATCGCGATCCCCCACAACGCCGCGACCGCAGCACCACCGAGGCGGTTGATCAGATTCAAACCAGGGAGCGACATCACCCGAGACAGGTAGTGGGCCGCGATGGACATCGCCACACCGAAGAGCAGGAAGAGGACCACACCCGCTCCGATGGTGGCCACCTCCGGCGACACCGAGAAACGATCGGTGAGGAACTCGCCCAATGGGCCACTAAGGCGAAACGCGATCCAGAGGCCGATAAAGAGGGCCACCAGGTCGAGGGCCTCCCGGACGAACCCACGAAGCCAACCCCGCACCAGCAACGCGGCGATGAACAGCCCGAGTACGAAGTCGACCATTGCGACCTACGTTGTACGTTCTGAGCGGTACTTATCGCGGTATTGCCGGCTAGACCCGGATGGTCAGGACCGGGCAGGGGGCAGTCATCAGGATGTCGTGGGCGTTCGAGCCGAGGAGGAACTTGCCCGCAGAGGTCCGTTGCCGGAGACCGATCACGATCACCTCGCCGCCGAGGTCACTCGCCGCCTGGACGATGTCCTCAGCCGGCGCGTTGCCCCGCACGAAGTTGTGGATCGAGTAGGTGATGCCTTCCTTCGACAATTCCTCGTCGATGATCTCCAAGTCGCGATCGCTGGCGACCACGTCCTCGTCGTCATCCACTCCGGCGCCGTGCAGCGAATGAACCACGACCAGATCGGTACCTCGCAGCTTGGCCTCGGTGATGCCCAGTTCCAATGCCGCCCGGCCGCGGTCTGCGGACATGTACCCGACGATCACGCTCATGGTTGCCTTTCGCCTCCTGGTGGGCGGAAATTAGCTCCCGGAGAGCTCGATCCGCATCCTCTTGTTGGCTTTTCCCTTCGACTCGGTCTTGACCACCCGCACCTGGCCCACCTCCAGTGTGGAGGCGACATGGGTGCCCCCGTCCGCCTGTCGGTCGAGACCGACGATGTCGATCACCCTGATCTCCTCCACCCATTCCGGGATTAGATTGACCTTGGTCCGGATCAGGTCTGGGTCCTTCATCGCCTCCTGGCGCGCCATGAAGACGACCTCGGTCGGGTAGCCGCGGACGAGCTCTTCGTTGAGCCTTCGTTCGACGTCATGACCGAACTCAACCGAGATGCCCTCCAACTCGAAGTCCATCCGGGCGACTCCGGGCTCCATGTTGCCCCCGGTCACCTTGGCGCCGAAGTCCCGAAAAATGACCCCGGACAGGGCGTGAAGGGCGGTATGGGTCCTCATCGTCCGATATCGACGCTCCCAATCGATGATGCCCTGCACGGGGGTTCCCGGGTCGGGGAGCAGGGCGCCAGCGGCGACGACATGGAACGGGATGCCGTCCTTGCGGACGGTATCGGTCACCTCGATCTGCCCGCCATCCCAGCGTATGACCCCGATGTCACCCGGCTGACCGCCGCCCCGGGCGTAGAAGACAGTGCGGTCGAGAAAGAGTCCCTCGTCGGAGACGCTCAAGACCGATCCCTCGGCCTCGGCGCGATAGGCGTCCGTCGACGCCAACTCTTCTGTGGGTCCCGACCCGGCCATCGGCGGCGAGCCTAGACCAGTCTGAAACCGGCCTTCCTCAGGAGGTCTCGCCGGAGGTGAGACCGGAGAGCCGCCAGACCCTCGACTCCCAGAGGAACCTGGAACCCTTGGGCACGAGGTGGACGATGCCGTCCGCGATCAGGTTCTTCAGGGTCTCGCTGTCGGCGATCAGAGAGGGCAACGGGATCATCTTCTCGGCGCGGGCGGCCACCTTGTCGTAGAGGGCGCGGGCGGCATCGAGGATTGCTGTCTCATCCTGAAGGCTGCCAGTGGGTAGGAAGACCCTTCCCCCGGGGCGCAACCGACGAACGGCCTCTCGCAACATCCGTATCGGCAGCTCGCTCCCCCTTGGCCCCCCACCCTTGCCGTCGGGGAACCAGCCGCTCACCTCAGCCAGGGAATCAGGTACACCGGAGACGTCGCCAATGATCACATCTGCGTCGACGTCCTCGTCGAGAGGGTCGAACAGATCTCCCTGGTGGAACTCGATCCGGTCGGCGACGCCATGTGCCTCAGCGTTCGCCCGACCCACCACCTCTACCTCGGGGCTGTTGTCGATGGCCAGCACACGTGAAGCGCCCAATTTGGCGGCGATGATGGCGAGGACCCCGGTACCGGTCCCGACATCGATGACCACGTCACCTTCTTTGACGTCCATCGTGTCCGCGACCAGGGTCGAGATCGTGGTCGGAGCAAACGTGTGCTCCCCAAGAATCAGGTCGAGCGGCCCGAGGCGCCCTTTCCATTGAAAATATCCAGCTGCCATCAGGGTTCCCGTCGTTTGCTGACATCAATCTACCTGGTTTGGCACCACTGGTCACTAGCGGGATGTGGAATCGTCGGGAACGAACGGTGCACCGTGCCCGGGAACTATCAATGTCGCCACTTCCAGGACCCGCTCACGGTGTAAATGAAGCCCTTCCGGGTCGGTGCAAAGCGGGTCGTGAAAGGGGGCGTCCCGGTACCACCAGAGATGGCTGAATGCGATCGTCTCCCCGCCATCTTTGACCATCGTCGTGACGTCCTGAGCAGTGTGACCTGGCGTTTCCCACAACTCGACGCCTTCGGCCACCTCGAATCCCTCGGCAGGTCGGGATGTCCAGACGTCATTCTTGTAGATGGCCCAGTGGTCGTGGATGTTGGCATCGGGGAAGAGGGCCACGTTGATGGTGTGGTCAGGGTGATGATGGGACAGGATCACGTCGGTCACCTCCTCCGGTGAGCGACCAAGCCCGGTGATCGGATCGAGGATCACCGACGTCGACGACACCATCCCGGGGTCGATGACGATGAGGGCCGAGCCTGCGTCGATCAACGAGATAGTCGAGGCGACGCGATCCCCGCCGTAGCCGACGTTGAGGAGATGAAAGGAAGGCATTGTCCTACTACTCGCCGATTGGCAGCATCTCCAAGCCGGTGAATGTCCTGTTGGCCAGAACCTCCATCGTCTCCGAGTTGCGGGTGTCGACGACCCATATGCCGCGCGATGCCGGGTAGGCGACAAAGCGCCCGTCCGAGCTCCAGGCGAGCTGAGGCACACCAGGACGACCGTCCGATTGAAGCGATGGCCCGCTGCCCTCGATAGGCATCACGTGGATGCCCTCAGCGGTCAGGAGGGCGAGCCGTTGCCCGTCATCTGAGAATCGACCGGCGAGCACACCCTCTGATGGGATAGCGGCCGGAAGCATCCTGACTCCGCCACCGGCACTGAGCAGACCAACTCCCTGGTTGTCGACAGCCAGCCAGCCCGTGCCGACTGAGTCGAGGATCCGCCCGATCTTGGTGTCTTTGATCTCCCCGGCGGCTGTGAACAGGACGATGCTGGCGCGGGCATCATCCTGTACGGCAAAACCCCAATCCCCCCATGCCTCGACACGCCCATCGATGCCAACGGCCCGTGTGACTAGCTCGGGCACGCCGTTCCCCTGGTGCACCGCCCAAATCTGGAGCTCATCGTCGACAAAGGTCGTGTATGCGAGTTGTGAGGGACCGGTGTCATGCCAGGCGTATCCGGTGACGTCGGTGGCGATGATGGCGGCGTCTTGAGGGATCCCCGCATAGAGGACACCCGAGTCCTGGTCGGGAACGGGGAGCAACGAGGCGATGCTGCGTCCCGACAGATCGAACTCAACCGGATCTGGGGGTCGGGAGACCCCGACTGGGATCGTCCGGACGATGGGCTCGCCACGCACGGGCCAGACCAATAACTCGAGACTCTGGCCGTCGCTGCGAGTCACAGTGATCAGGCCATCGGGAAATCCGTCGATCACATCGCCGATCCCGCCCTGCTCCACGCCCGCCCCGGCGGCCGTCGTGTTCGTGACGACTTCGCCCGACGGGCCGGCCCGCAACACCAACACGGTCAGACCGGCACCCATGACCAGACCCACCACAAGCCATCCCAAGGCGGGTCGTGAGCCCCGCGGTTGCCGAGACTCACGGTCATCCTCGACGACTTTCGGTGCCGACACCACGTCGCAACGGTACGCGTGAAAGAGATATCTGAGGGCCGTTCCCGGTGACTGAGCCCGAAATTGAGTCTAAAGTCGCGCCGCGGCGTGGCTCCCTGTCTCGCCGCGCATTCCACATGGAGGAAAGACATATGAAAATGAAGAGAGGCCTAAAGCTTCTCGCGCTCGTGGGAGTCCTTTCCCTCGTGATCGCCGCTTGCGGCGGCGGCGAGGGTGGAGAAACCACCACGACGGCCGGTGAGGCCGAGACGACGACCAGCGCCGCCGGTGAGGAGACAACAACCTCAGCGGCCGGCGAGACGACGACGGCGCCGGCCGAGGGCCTGGGCACGATCGAGGTCGCAGCAGGCGACCCCATCAAGATCGCGTCGTTGCAGTCGATCAGCGGTGAGACGGCCAGCCTCGGGACCGACCAGGTGCGGGCGATCGAGATCGCCATCACCGACAAGGCCGAGGTCCTTGGTCATCCCATCGAGCTCGCCTTCAACGAGGACGATGGCTGCAGCTCGGAAGGTGGTCAGACGGGTTCCACCCGGATCATCGCCGATCCTCAGGTGGTTGCCGTGATCGGCACCAGCTGCTCGGGCGCAGGCGTCCCGGCATCGAACGTCATCACTTCGGCGGGAAGGGTCCTGATCTCAGGGTCCAACACCTCGCCGGTGCTGACCTCGGACCTGGCAGGCAACGCGTCCGCCGAGTACCACGACGGCTACTTCCGGACGGCTCACAACGACGCCATCCAGGGAGCCGCGGCCGCAAAGTTCGTGTTCGAGGAGCTCGGGTTGACCCAGGTTGCGACCATCAACGATGGTGACCCCTACACCCAGGGCCTCACCGGCGCCTTCGAAGCCCCCTTCGAGGAGCTCGGCGGGACGATCGTCATCAGCACGGCTGTGACGGCCGACCAGACCGACATGCGTTCGGTGTTGACCGAAGTCGCAGCCGCAGGTGCGGAGCTGATCTTCTTCCCGATCTTCCAGCCCGCAGGCGACTTCATCGCCGAGCAGGCTCTGGAAGTCGCCGGCCTGGAAGAGACGGTTCTGATGGGCGCGGATGGTCTGCTCTCGGACACGTACGTGACCCTGCCTCAGACTGAGGACATGTACTTCTCAGGACCGCAGACTCCGACGACTGATGCCTATGCCGAGTTCGTCACCAAGTACACCGAGGCCTATGGAGAGGCTCCGATCCAGTCGTTCCACGCTCACTCCTACGACGCAACCAACATGGTGTTCACCGCCATCGAGGAAGCGGCCACGGACGACGGCAGCGGCAACTTGACCATCGACCTGCAGGCGTTCCGGGATGCCTTGGGCAGCATGACCCACGAGGGTTTGACCGGCTCGCTGAGCTGCGATGACTTTGGCGACTGTGCCTCCCCGAACATCGACATAGTCCAGAACACCGCCGACCAGGCTGACATCGAAGCTGTTCGCGGCAACGTTCTCATCAGCTACTCGAGGGAGGACCTGGGTCTCTGACCTGGGCTCCGCCCAATTGCCCGGCGCCGTGGACCAACACGGCGCCGGGCCCCGAACCAGCCGGGAGGCCCGTCGCTAAATGACCCAAGCCGCCACTGTCGAAACTCGCCCGGCACGGCGCGCCTCTCGGATCACGCCGGTAAGTGTCTTTCTCTGGGCTCTCCGAATCGCGATCCTCGCGATAATCCTCTACGGGTCCTATCTCAGCATCTCGTCAGGACGGCTGAGCGCAGCACAGTGGCGAGACCTCTTCGTCTTCGGGATCTCCACCGGCTCGATGTATGCCCTGATCGCGCTGGGCTACACGATGGTCTACGGCGTTCTTCGCTTCATCAACTTCGCACATGGCGAAGTCTTCATGGTGGGGGCGATGATGGCCTTCTACGTGGCCAACGCCCTCGCGGTCACCCCACTCTGGACCTCCAGCCCCGCCGTCTCGCTCCTGATCGTCCTGGTAGCGGCCATGTTCACGTCTACTGCGATTGCAGTCATCATCGAGCGAATCGCCTATCGGCCCCTTCGCGGCGCCCCACGTCTCATCCCGTTGATCACCTCCATCGGCGCCTCCTTCACCATTCAGTACCTGGTCCGGGGACTCGTAGGCCCTGCCACCAAGTCGTTTCCACGGATGGAGCCATTGCGAGGCACCTTCGAGTTCGGTGGATTCGTCATTCTCAAGACCCAACTGGTGGTGATCGTCGCCGCGCTGGTGATGATGGGCGGGCTCTACCTGTTCGTGGAGAAGACACGGACCGGCAAGTCGATGCGAGCCGTGGCCGAGGATCCTGAGACCGCCGCATTGATGGGCATCAACGTGGACCGCACCATCGTCAATGTGTTCGCCATCGGTGGCGCCATGGCCGGCGTGGCCGGCGCACTCTGGGGTCTGGTCTTCCCGAGCATCAACTTCTTCTCTGGGTTCCTCCCCGGGATCAAGGCTTTCACCTCGGCCGTGCTCGGCGGCATCGGCAACATCGTCGGCGCCATGCTCGGTGGCGTAAGTCTTGGAATCTTCGAGTCGGTCGGCCCCAGCCTGGTGCTCGCCGGCTATGAGATCCCTGCCTTCAGCCAGTTAAAGGATGTGGTTGCCTACGCCGCCCTGGTCCTGGTGCTCATCTTCCGACCGACCGGCATCCTCGGCGAGCGTCTCGCCCAGGAAAGGACCTGAACCGTGTCCCAGGTCATGGACCCACCTGCACCCGTCGAAGTCGAGCTTCGGCCGGCGCCGCCACTCGACATGCGAAGAGCGGTGAAGCTGGGGTTCGCAGGAGGTGCGGCAATGGTGCTCGTGGCCGCCACTGGGATGGTGGCCACCTTTCAGCCCCGGTTGGTGATCGACCCGATCGTGCCGCTGGGGATCTTGTTTCTGTATCTGCTCGCCTTTGCCTTCGGTTGGATGGCAGGCCAGCCGCCAGCGACTCTGGAGGGCTACGAGCCGGCCACAGCCGGGTCTCGCAATGTCCTCGCCGGTGCACTGGCCGGGCTCCTGGGTGGCCTGTGTCTGGGTTTGCTCCTGATCGCCATCACCGTCTTCGACCTGCGAGGCGTGTTCATCAACATGTCTCCGGAGCTGGCCGAAATCCTCGGTTTCGGATTACCGGTGGCTGCCGCAGTATTCGTGATTGCGGTGGCGTCTGCGTTCATGGGCGCTCTGGGCGCGGGCGTTCATCTCCTTAGCAGACGGGTTCGCCGGGCTTTGATCGGAGCGCTCACCGCCGTGATCGTGTTCTCCGTGCTCACCGACCTGTTCGGCCAGCTCTTCGCCGGACTGAGTCTCGAGCCTGTCATCGACTTCCTCTACACGGGGCGGGGTGGCGCCCTCACGATCATCGGATCAGTGGTCATCTTCGGCGCGTTCATCGTCCTTTTCTGGTGGATGGAGGGGCGGGACAGCACGCTCCGGCAGCGGGTTCAGGCGATGCCCAAGGGCCAGCGCTCCCGCTGGCAGATCGGGGCGGCACTGATCATCCTGGTGATCTTGTATTTCGTGCCCAGGATCATGGGCCCATTCGTCAGTCAGATCCTGGTCACTGCTGGCATCTATCTGCTGATGGCCCTTGGCCTGAACATCGTGGTCGGCTATGCAGGGCTTCTCGACCTGGGTTACGTCGCGTTCTTTGCAGTTGGCGCCTACACGACGGCGATCCTCACCTCGCCTCAGTCACCCGCATTCAATCCCGAGATCTCTGTGCTCGCCTCCCTGCCCTTCGTGATGGTGGCGGCGGCCATCGCCGGGATCCTCGTCGCAACTCCGGTCATTCGAATGCGTGGCGACTATCTCGCGATCGTGACTCTGGGGTTTGGTGAGATCGCCCGCATCCTCCTCAACTCGGAGTGGCTGGCCCCCGTCTTCGGTGGCGCCCAAGGCATCACCAACATCCCCGACCTCCAGATAGGCCCTCTCACGTTCAGCACACCGCAGGATTACTTCTACCCCATCTTCTTGTTCGTGCTGCTCGCCGCATACGTGACGTTCGCTTTGCAGAAATCACGTTGGGGCCGGGCCTGGATGGCCATGCGTGAGGACGAGTCGGTGGCCGAGGCGATGGGGGTGAACATCGTCACAGCGAAGCTCTCGGCGTTCGTGGTCGGCGCCATTCTGGCCAGCTTCGGCGGCTCACTCTTCGCTGCTCAGATCGGCTCGGTCTTTCCCCATACCTTCGACATCGTCGTCTCGATCACTGTCCTCGTGATCATCATCGTTGGTGGCATGGGGAGCGTCCCCGGGGTGACTCTCGGTGCCCTGGTCCTCATCGTCCTCCCCAATCTGCTCCGCGAGTTCTCCGAATACCAGTTCCTGTTCTACGGCGTCCTCCTCATCGTGATGATGCTGAAGCGACCAGAGGGCTTCATCCCGAGCAAACGGCGGGCGCAGGAGCTGCACACCGAGGAACTGTCGCAGGATGCATGGCTCGAGATATATGGCGAGAAGGGCCAAGCAGAGCAGGTGCCGGAGGGGGCCGTCTGATGCCGATGCTCGAGATTCAAGGCTTGAACAAGGCATTCGGTGGGCTGCGCGCCATCAACGGCTTGGAGTTGCACGTCGACGAGGGCGAGGTAGTCAGCGTCATCGGGCCCAATGGGGCCGGGAAGACAACCTTCTTCAACCTGGTCACGGGGATGGAGACGCCGGACGAAGGCTCGATCGTTTTCGACGGACAGGACGTCGTCGGACTCCGACCCAACCAGATCCTGAAGCTGGGCATGGCCCGGACCTTCCAGAACGTTCGCCTTTTCCCCGCCATGACGGTCCTCGAGAACGTCATGGTCGGCCAGCACTCCCGCACCAAGGCCGGTCTGTTCGGCGCCGTTTTCAAGACGCCTTCCCAGCGACGGGAAGAGGTCGAGATCGAGGAGCGAGCCAAGGAAGTACTTTCCTTCTTTGGCACGAGACTGGCGGGCTATCGACACGACCAGCTCTCCATGGTCCTCTCCTATGCCAATCGCCGTCGCCTCGAGATCGCCCGCGCCATGGCCACCGGTCCGAGGCTGCTTCTCCTCGACGAGCCGACAGCAGGGATGAACCCGAGAGAGACCATCGAGTTGACCGAGCTCATCGGCCGGTTGCGCAGCGAGAAGGGGTACACCATCGTGCTCATCGAGCACGACATGCAGGTGGTGCGGAACGTGTCGGATCGGGTGGTGGTGCTCGACCATGGGGTGAAACTGACCGAGGGCTCGTACGACGAGGTCTCCAGCAACGAAAAGGTGATCGAGGCCTATCTCGGTCGGCCGGCGGAGCTAGGCGCATGACCACAAACGGAGCGCCGCCCCCGGTTCTCTCCCTCAAGGGGGTGAACACCCATTACGGCGCGGCTCACATCCTGAAGGACGTCGACATCGACATCCACGCCGGCGAGATGGTCTGTCTGCTCGGAGGTAACGCATCGGGGAAGACCACGACCTTGAAGACGATGCTCGGTTATCTGAGGCCGTCGTCGGGGACGGTGTACATGGACGGCGAGAACGTGAACGGCTGGAGCACCGCACAGCGGGTGGGACACGGGCTGACCATGGTCCCTGAGAACAGACGTCTCTTCAAGCGGATGACCGTGAAGGAGAACCTCGAAATCGGCGCATACCTCCGTCAAAGTGACGACCTGGACGCGGACTACGAGCGCGTGTTCGAGATGTTCCCCCGCGTGAAGGAGCGCCTCACCCAGAAGGCCGGCACTCTCTCCGGGGGTGAGCAGCAGATGGTGGCCATGGGGCGGGCCCTCATGGCGCAGCCCAAGGTCCTGCTGATGGACGAGCCCTCGATGGGACTGGCCCCGGTGCTGGTCGCCCAGAACTTCGAGATCATCGAGCAGATCAACAAGGCCGGGGTCACCGTGTTCGTTGTCGAGCAGAACGCCAACATGGCCCTGTCGATCGCCGACCGGGGCTATGTCCTCCAGACGGGCAAGATCGTCCTCGACGACACGTCACAGGCCTTGCTGGCCAACCCTCAGATGAGGGCCGCCTATCTAGGCGACGTCTGATCCGACGGATCCAGGGTCGGCTGCTCCTCCTCGGCGATCGAGGGGAGCTCCTGGGTGTCGAACAGCCGGCTCTGATTGGGGTGGCGGCGCCTAATTCCCGCTATTCGATCCGGCGGCTCGGTGTACTCGATCATGTGCTGGCTGGCCTCGCCCCAGGTCTCCCCCAGGATCCGAGTCCGCCACAGATGGCCCACGATGATCCTGATCGCCGCCGTCATCGGCACCGCTACCAGAACACCGAGCAGGCCCGCGACGGTCCCACCGATGATCAAAGCGAGCACGATGACGAGAGGTGAGAGGTTGACCCTGGCCCGCTGCACCAGAGGGGTGATGACGTGATTGTCGACCTGCTGGATGGCGATCATGATCACCACCGCCCAGATCGCCTGTGTCACGCTGCCGTTGAGCAGCGCGACCAGGACGGCAAGGGCGCCACCGACCACCGGGCCCATGAAAGGAATCAGATTGAGGAATCCGGCGATGATCCCGATCAGCAGCCAGAACGGCAGGTCGATGAGCCACATGCCCAGGCTGGAAGCGGCTCCAACGATGATCGCCACCAAGAGCTGCCCCCGAACGAACGAGCTGAGTGCCGTTCCCACTTGCCCCGACACGAATGCGAACTCCTCACGGTGCTTGGGCGGGGTCATGTCGAGCGAGTTGGCCTTGAACCGCTCGAGGTCGATGAGGATGTACATAGCGAGAATCGGCGCTAGCGCGAGGACCGCAATCGCCTCGGCAAATCCCCGGATCACCTGGCCCGCCCCGGCCCCGAAGCCGAGAAGCAGGTTCTGCACGGTCTCCTGATTGGCCGGGTCGTTGAGCCAATCCTCGATGGCTTGCTGGCTGAGCAATTCGTCGACGTCGAGGCCGAGACTGGCGCCAACCTCCCTGACCCAATTGATCCCGGCTAGGTAGAGATCGGGAAGCCTCTGACCGAACTCGGCGGCCTGCTCTCTGATGGTCGGGAAGACAAGGGCGCCGACGGCGATCACCAGTCCGATGAGGGCCAGCAAGGCGAGAACCGCTGCCACCGGACGGGGCATCCTCATCCGCTCGAGGGCCCGCACCAGTGGCTCGAGGAAGAAGACGATGCCTGCTCCGAAGGCGATGGGCAGCCAGATCACACGGACCGACCCGGCGACGATGAGGAGGACATAGCCGAGTGCGACCGCCCCCACCGCGATCCAAACGATCAAGGCGACTCGTCTCAGCCGTTCTGAGGGCACGTTTCGAGTGTAACTAGTGGTCTGTGACAGTCAGGGAAGACCCTTCACCCACCGAGATGACCCATCCCGCGCCCGGCGTGGGGCTCTCGTAGCCATCGTCGGTCTGTGCCCAACCTGCCGGCACCGTGGCCTCGCCCACCACCCGTGCCGGGACCCCTGGCGGAAGGCTGATCTCGAAGGCGCCGGAAACCGTCACGACGACGTTCTCCGGTGCCGCACCCAGCGCCGCCGAGGAGGGCTCGAGGGCGACCGCGATGTTGGGTCCCTGGAGTTGCTCGTTCCCGACCGGCGGCCCGATTTCCCCGCCACGTCTCACCGGCTCCACGGCGTAGAGGAAGCCCGATTGGCCCGACCCGACCTCGAGCTGCCCGTTGATCCGGGCGGATAGGGCCCCGGTCGACACCGAGCCCGCTTGCGGGCCGTTTAGAACGGTCGCGGCCGATGGCATCGCCACCCATCCCAGGATGTGGCCCGTGAGGAACGCCGCAATGAACAGCACCCAAAGGATCGCCACCAACGCTGAGACACGCACCCGCCCCCATCGTCTGCCTCGGGCCAGAAAAGCGAACACCACCAATACCAGCCACACCGGCCACCAGGCGATCAAGTCGACCAACACGGAGCGGCTGAGGATGCCGAGCGAGATGGCGATGAGGATCATGACCAAGGCGAGCACCGGCAGGATCCAGACTTTCGGCACGCCGCGGCGTGAGCCACCGGCGATATGGGTCATTCCGTATATCCGGTGCCCAGCACCAGCACCACGTCCGCACCTGCCCCCACCTCAGGATCCGGAATGGGCTCCACCAACGCCCCAGGCAGGAACGCCAGAAGGGCGTTGGCCTCCGCAGCAAATCCCTCCTTGAACCAGAGGCGCGATGAATCCTGTTGGGGCTCGAGATCGTCGGCCTGCTGCGTCTGATACCCGGCATCGGCCAGCTGCTGCGTCATCCGACCTCCGGCTCCATCGAGGCCGATCGAGTTCAGGACGATGACCCGCACTTCCTGGGGAGTTCGGACGGGCAGCGTTGTCGTGCTATTGGTCGGGGCGGTGGTGGTGACTGAGGGCGCGGTGGTGTTGGTGGTCGATGGGCCGCTCGAGCCGCTGACGCTGCTGGACGTCGTCGTCGGGACTGTCGTCTCTCCAGCGACAGGGTCGGGATCGCCGGCGAAGAGGTAGAGAAGGAGGAAGACAGCGGCCCCGACCAGGAGTATGCCGACGACCATCATGCTGAGGTCCCTGTAGAAGGAACTGCTGCTGTCAGCGGCATGACGACCGCGGTTCACGATGCCGCCTCTCCAGAAGCAGGTTCGCTCTCGATCATGGCAGTGACTCGGGCCACGGTGAGCGGATCGAATCGCGATGCCCCGGTTAGGGACACGATCCTGATCAAGTGCTCGTAGTAGGCGGAGGCGGGCAGACCGAGACGGAACTCGATGGCCTGATCCTTCGGACCAGGCTCCAGCCACCAGCCACGCTCGAACTCGAGGATGGATCGATCCTCAGCAGTAAGCATGCAGGTGAGAGTATTTGTGGACCCGTGATTAGTTGAGGATTTGGCTCGCTGGCCACAGCGGTAGCGAAACCCATGGCCTGGGGGAACGATCGGGATTGGCCGAAGCGTACGAACCGATACGTGTTGCCCTACGTATTACAACGTACCCGTCTCGAAGGGAGACCGTAAATGAAACGTTTGGCAGCACTGCTTCTGTTGGTGGGTGTCATGATGCTCGCAATGGCTCCGATCGCATCGGCGCATGTGCACGGCTTTACTCCGCTCGGGTGTCTTACGAGCGATAACCCGAACTCGGGTGCCTTTGTTGGTTTCGTTATGGCCAGCGATGCGGCTGCTCCCCTAAACGGACCAAGTGGAATCATTCCCCTGAACGCCAGCGGCGAGCTGCCCAGTGGCGGGCTGGGCGCAGATAACGCCTGCAAATGACCACAACCTGCCGGCAAAGTGGACAACCAAGATGAAGTAGAGGGCCGGGGTTTCACACCCCGGCCTCTACCGTCCGCGGCAGGTCTTCCCTCGCCCAGCTTTTGTCGCCAATGTTCCGGAGCCGGGTACCGGAATCGAACCGATGACCTGCTGTTTACAAGACAGCTGCTCTACCAACTGAGCTAACCCGGCGGAAGGTCGGATTGTAGGGAGGGGTCGGATTCTGCCCGCACCCGCATGATCTCGAAACAGGCGAGGGCGGCCGACACCGATGCGTTGAGGCTCTCGAAGTTCGCGGCCATGGGAATCGAGACCAGCACATCGCACCGCTTCGCAGAAAGCACGCTGAGACCCGTTCCCTCGGCTCCGACCACCACCGCCACTGGCTCGGTCAACAGCTCCAACCCGAGCAACGAGGTGGCAGACCCGGCCTCCAACCCGACGATCCAGACGCCCCCAGCCTTGAGACGGCTCAGCGCCTCCGGTATCGAGCCCACCACCGCCACCCGGAGGGTCTCCAGGGCGCCGGCCGCCGCCTTGAACGCAGTGGCCGATAATGGGGCCGCCCGTCTCGAAGAGACGACCATGCCCGTCATACCCGAGGCGAGGGCGCTGCGAGCGATAGCGCCGACATTGTGCGGATCTTCGATGTGGTCGAGAACGACGACGGCGGCCTCCGGGACTCCCATTTCGTCGATGGGAGACGGCATGATCGGGGCACAGTCGGCGACAACGCCCTGTGGCGCCTCGCTTTCCGCCATCGGCCGCACGTCACGGACCAACGCGGTCTTCTCGATGCCTACAACACCGACAATTTCGGCGATCTCGGACCGGCCGAGTCTCTTCTCCTCCACCCAGAGCTTGCGGATCCGTCCGCGCTGAGCGGCGGCGGCAACCGAATGGATGCCCTCGACCCTATTTCCGTAACCAGCGGGTGCCATCCGGGCCATCCTCCAGTGTCACCCCAGCCTTTTCGAGGCCATCCCGGATCGCGTCGGCATCATCGAACCGACGTTCGTCACGTGCCACGGCCCGAAGCTCGACAAGCCGGTCCACCACATCGTGACCGTCACCCTCGAGACCGAATCGGCTGGGAAGGTCGCCCAGATCGAGGGTCTCCTCGACGGGCAAGCTGGCGTCATCGAGGCCGAGAACCCCCACGATTGTCTCCACCGCGCCGGCAATGGATTCCACATCGCCGCCCTCGTCGAGCTGGCGGTTGCCGTCGCGTACGAGATCGAAGAGTAGAGAGACGGCCAGCGGCGTTCCGAAATCGTCCTCCATGACCTCCCGGAATCGATTGATCGCTTCGGGGTCCGGCTCGCCCGGCGTGGCCCGTTCGCGGAAACGCTGGAGCCGGTCGAGGGCGTCTTCCGACTCGGCGAGGAGCTCGTCGGAGTATTCGATCGGGGACCGGTAGTGGGCCCGCAAGAGGAGAAGACGCAAGGCCCGGCCCCCATGCTTCTGGGTGATCGAGGCCAGGTCGACGAGAACACCGGTCGACTTCGCCATCTTCTCGCCACCGAGGTTCACCATCCCGTTGTGCAGCCAATACCTGACGAAGCTGGTGCCGGTCGCACCCTCGCTCTGGGCGATCTCGTTCTCATGATGAGGGAAGATGAGGTCGGTGCCGCCCCCATGGATGTCGAAGTCTTGACCCAGGTACTTGGCCGCCATCGCCGAGCACTCGATGTGCCATCCCGGACGGCCCGGGCCCCATGGTGAGTCCCACCACGGCTCACCTGGCCTAGCCGCCTTCCAGAGGGCGAAGTCGAGCGGATCGTGCTTCGCCTCCTCCACCTCGATCCGCACGCCGGAGCGAAGCTCGTCAGGGTTGCGACCCGACAGCTTTCCGTAGCTCTCGTCGGCCCTCACCGAGAAATAGACATCCCCTTCTGATGGATAGGCCAACCCGCGTTCGATGAGCGATCGGATCATGTCGACGATCTCAGGAATGTGGTCGGTGGCCTTGGGCTCGAGATCGGGAGGGAGGACTCCGAGCGCCTCGTATCCGGCGGCAAATCGCACGGCCATCCGCTCCGCCAGAACCTCGACACTCTCGTCGGCCTCCGCAGCAGCGGCGATGATCTTGTCCTCGATGTCGGTGACATTGCGAACATATGTCACCTCGTGGCCGCTCCACATCAGATAGCGGCGGATCACGTCGAAGGCGATAGCGGATCGCCCGTGGCCGACATGAGGCTCGCTCTGTACCGTAGGCCCGCAGACATAGATCGCGACCTTGCCCTCGTCCCTGGGCTCGAAGGGGACGATGGCGCGGTGAAGCGTGCTGTACAGACGGAGCATCGTCGAAATCCTACGACAGGGCGCTGACGGTGACCACAACGGCGGCGGCCAAGCCTTCGCCCCGACCGATGAAACCCAAACCATCGGTAGTAGTCGCTTTGACCGAGACCAGATCAGGAACGATGCCGAGGGCACGGGCGAGGTTGGCCCGGATCTCGGCGCGATGTGGGGCGATGCGGACATCTTCGACGACGACGGTGGCGTCGACATGCTCGATCTGCCACCCGGCGGCGACAGCCATGACGGCGGCCTGGCCGAGGAGGTCGATGGAGTCGGCGCCGGCCAGCGCCGGGTCGCCGGAAGGGAAGTGCTCCCCGATGTCAGCGAGGACACAAGCCCCGAGGACAGCGTCAGTCACGGCATGGGCCAGCACGTCCCCATCGGAGGTGGCGCTGACGCCGATCGTGTCCGAGATGCTGACACCACCGACGATCAGGGGTGGCTCACCGTCGAGTGGGTGTGCATCGAATCCCCATCCGACACGGGTGCCGATAGCCGGCACCGGGCTCATTCCTCGTCCGCTTCGACCTTGGGCAGGGCACGGTCCAGTCTCTTGATCGCCTCCTCCTCGTCGATCTCGAGGCTGAAGGCGAGTTCTGAGCTGAGGGTGAGACGTGCCTTGGACAACATGCGCTTCAGCGCGGGGCTGATCCCTTTGGTCTGCTGGGCATAGGAGAGATCACGCACGACCTCGGCCACCTGGAAGATGTCGCCCGATGTCATCTTCTCGTTGAGCACCTTGTACCACCGGCTCCAGTTCGACCCCGCCTCCTCGGGCTCGCCCTTCAGGGACTTGAGGACATCACGAGACTTTGTCTTGGAGATCACAGGGCGAATCAGATCGTCGACCTTGTCCAGGGGAACCATGACGGTCAGTTGCTCGGTGGCGATGTCGAGGACGAAGTAGTCCTGCTTCTTCCCGCCGAACGCCTGTTTGACCTTCTTCTGGATGGTGGCCGCCCCGTGTTGGGGGTGCACCACTTTGTCTCCTACCGAGTATTTCGTTGCTGTCGCAGCCATTAGCGGGAGCGGAGTGTAGGGGGGCCTACGCTCAATCGAGCACCGGCTCCCATTCGTCCGCACTGTCCCGGAGCCTGTCGAAGTATGCACGCAGCTGGCCGGCCCTGGTCTCGCCCACGCCTTCAACGCTGAGTAATTCGTCGACCCGTGCTTCGAGAAGGCTCGACGCAGAGCCGAAGTGCCGGATGATGTCGTCGCGGACTGGATCAGGGAGACGGCCCACTTGGGAGAGCAGGCGATATCCACGCGGCTCGGCGGGATCATCGAGGTCGGGGAAACCCAACTCCTTACCCACACGGCTCGGGTCCTCCAGATCGGCCGCCGTCATTGCACTCAGGTCCTCCATGGCCTGACGGATGACACTGTTCCGAAGCGGCTTGATGTAGTCCCTGAGTACCGCTCTCTTGGTGAATTCGACACCAGCGAGCAGGTCGCTCAGCTGAAGGTAGACGATGCGCCCCTCGTCTCCCAGGGTGAGGGTGCGCGCCTCTACGACGCGGCCCAGCCGCTCCACCAGCTCGGCTCGCTGCAAAACCGTGACAGCCGATCTATACGTGGCCAACCCGGCCACTTCGACTCTGCTCAGCTTGATCTCTGCATCGTCGAGCCGGCCGCGCAGCCGATCGAGGCTCTGGAGCTCCTGATTGACGTGGGCGGCGACCTCGGTCGGCGAGGCCAGCTCGATCTTCTGGCCTTGGTAGAAAAGCGTCGCCACCTTGCGGCCTTCGCTCACAGCGACAACCGGCTTCCCGGTCTGGACGGCCATCCGCTCCGCGGTGCGATGACGGGCGCCGGTCTCGTCGGTCGGGATCGAGCCATCGGGGATGAAGTGCACTCCCGCTTCGAGGATGTTCGACCACGTGTTGTCGAGGACTATCCCTCCGTCCATCTTGGAGAGCTCGGCCAGGCGGGCCGGGCTGAAGATGGCGCCTTTCAAGGAGAAGCCACCTGAGCTGGCCTCATCGACCTGAGCGCCGTCGCCCAGCACGACGAGGCCACCCTTCCCTTGCTGGATGATGCGTTCGAGGGCTCGACGCATTGGAGTCCCCGGAGCCAATCGTTCGAGTGTCTCGGTTATCGACGGTCCACCCACGGGTCTCAGAGTACCCGATTCAGATGAAGCTCACCCAGGTGAACTCCTAGAGACCCGCGTCCGCAAGAGCCTGACCGAGACGCAGGGGCTTGCCTCCGATCGGAGCGACCCTGTGCTCCAGCCCCATCCGATCGAGCTCCTCGATCCGCCTCGTCTCCATGGGTATCGATCGCACTTCCCCGGCCAGCCCGATCTCACCCCAGGCCGCCAGTCGGCCCAGCGGACGGTCGGAGTAGGACGACGCGACGGCGAGGGCGACGGGCAGATCGCAACCCGGCTCGTCGATGCGCCAGCCTCCCACCACATTGACGTAGACCTCTTTGTCGTGAAGGCTCAACGAGCTGTGGCGATCGAGGACTGCGAGCACCTGATTCACCCTGGTCGGATCGAGTCCCCGGATAGACCGGCGGGGCTGGGCCTGCTTCGTCGGTGAGACCAAGGCCTGGATCTCCACCAGGATCGATCGGCGGCCCTCAACGGCCGGGTAGATGACAGTTCCGGGAACATCGGACTCCCATCCGTCGAGAAAGAGCTTGGACGGGTCTTCCACCTCGGTGAGGCCCTCGCTTCTCATGTCGAACATTCCCGACACATGCGTGGCCCCGAAGCGGTTCTTAGTGCTGCGGAGCACCCTGAATCCACGATCGGGGTCTCCCTCCAGGTACAGGACGACATCGACCATGTGCTCGAGCATCTTGGGTCCGGCGAGCCCGCCCTCTTTGGTGACGTGGCCGACCAATACCACGGCCACGCCTGTGGTCTTGGCGAGCCGCACCAATCGAGCCGCGCTCTCCCGCACCTGAGCGACGCCACCGGGGGCGGCCCCGATCTCGGGAACACCCACGGTCTGGATCGAATCGATGATCAGCAGGGCGGGCCGTTCGCGCTCGGCGAGCGTCACGATGGCGTCAACGTCGTCGTCGGTGACAAGGCCTATCGCCTCGTGTCCGATCCCGAGGCGACCCGCTCGCATGGCGACTTGGTCCGCCGACTCTTCAGCGCTGGCCACCATCACCGAGTCGCCCCTGCCCGCCAGGGATCCGGCCAATTGGAGGAGGAGGGTGGACTTGCCCACACCGGGCTCACCGCCCAGGAGGAGGACCGAGCCCGCCACCACCCCGCCACCGAGCACGCGGTCGATCTCTCCCCAACCGGTGATTCTCCGGTCGCTCGACTGCGCCGAGGCAGCCTTGAGGCCCACTGTCTCGGCCGCCCTGAGCTTTCCCCGGGCTTTGGTTTCGCCGGCGACCTCAGCCAGAGGCTCGTTCGATCCGCATTGGGGACAAAAGCCCATCCATTTGGCCGATCGGTGGCCGCAGATCTCACATCGAAATGCCATTGTTTTCCTATCCTGGTTAACGATTGCGCCGCTGAACGACGAAGATCAAGACAGCTATCAGTGCCGCGAAAACGATCGTCGAGGTCAGGATTGAGGCGATCGTCCAGGGCTCATGACTTCTAATCGCCCACAGAAACATCCCGTGGCACAATAACTATGAAGGAGGGATGTGGCCTCTCGCAAATGTGGTCAGTGCGGCGCGGGTGTCGCGGCCGACGAACAATTCTGCCCGAACTGCGGTTCGTTCCTCGATCCGTTAGAGCCGGATGCCCCAAAGGGCCGGGAAAATGTGATCTCGGTCAGCTCCGACGGCAATTACGAGGAATTCGAGCTGAGCACCCCCCCACCGGCCGGCGACCCCTCGAGCACGGGCCGCAGCCAGGTCACTTGCCCGTCATGCGGGGCCAATAACCCAGCCAACAACCGTCATTGCCAGGAGTGTGGCGCCCGGCTCAGCCAGGGCCCGCTCCCCACCGCCCCACGTCCTGCGGTTCAGGCGACAGCAGGTGTACGCGCGGCCCTCGCCATCAGCGCTTTGCTCTTTGGTGTCGTCGTCATCGCCCTGCTCTTCAACATCTTCAGTGATGACCCCGCGGCAACGGCCTCGAGCACGACCGTCGCCTCCAACACCAGCACAACAATCGCCGAGCTCGCCCCGATTGACATCCTCGACGTCGAGTGCAACCAGGAAGGTGTGGGCTCCTTCGTCTGCGACAACCTGATCGATGAGACGGAGACCGAATACCAGTTCGACTACGAGGCCGTGCCCGAGGGCGAGGCGATCACGATCAAGCTCATCTTCGACCGTCCGACCGTTGTACAGAGGATTGATTGGGTGAATCTCGAAGATGCCACCCGTCTCAAGCGGAATTACCGCGCCCGGGGCATACAGATCGCCGCCGACAACTCGCTGCAGCCGCTCCTGCACCAACTGGAAGACCTGGCGGGAAGCCAGCCAGTTGCTTTCGCCGCCCTCGACGCCACATCGATCGACATCACGATCGAGAGTGACTACCCGGCAGAAGTGGTCGACGAGGAGAGGTTCACCGAGATGGCCATTCAGGAGATCAGGGTCATCGGCCGTCCCGGAAGCATCACCAACGGAACCAACGGCGCCACGCCGACAACGGTGCCGGGCTCGACCACCGTGCCCCCGACCACTGCGCCTCCAACGACGGCTGCCTCCTAGCCGGCAGGGCCCTCAGGCGGCTTCGATATCGACTCTGAGGTTCTCCAGCCCGCGGAACACCAAAGAGTGGATGCGTCCTGAGGCCTCCCTCAACTCGATTCCGGCAACACGAGAAGCGAAGCTCCCGAACGCGGCTTCCAGTTCAACCCGGGCCAGCGGGGCGCCGACGCAATAGTGGAGCCCGGCGCCGAATGACACATGTGGGTTGGGCTGACGGGCCAGATCCAGACTTCCCGGGTCGCCGAAGACTTCGGGATCGTGGTTTGCTGAGCCAAAGAGGAGTCCCACCTTGGACCCCTTCGCCAGACGTACTCCGGCCACTTCCGTGTCGACCAGGACCCAGCGCTCGAACATCTGAAGCGGGGAGTCGTAACGGAGTAGCTCGTCCACGGCGGTCTCCACCCTGGCTTCTGCTTGGTGCAATCGTTGGTATTGAGCGTCGTCCCGGGCCAAGGCCAACAAGCCGTTGCCGATAGCGTGCACGGTCGCTTCATGACCCGCGTTGAGCGTGAGAATCGACGTCCCGACGATCTCTTCGTCGGTCAGGGTGTCCCCCGCGTCCTCCACGTCGATCATGGACGAGATCAGGTCCTCCCCCCTGTTTTTTCGCCTCATATCCACGACCTCTTCGAGATAGGCGACGAAATCTTTGGTGGCCGACTCGGCGGCCTCCCCGTCGGCGTCCGAGACGTTCTGGTCGAACACCTTGACAATCGCGTGGCTCCAATCCAGAACCTGTTGATGGTCCCTGGCTGGCAGCCCCATCAACTCGGCGATCATCGCCACCGGAATCGGCGTCGCAAAGTCCTCGATGACGTCCAGGGTGCCCGACTCCAGGGCTTTGTCGACGATTCCGGCGGCGGCCCCTTCAAGTCTGGGTCGGAAAGCCTCAGAAGATCGCCGTGTGAACGCCTTGGAGACGAGACGGCGGAGACGGGTGTGCCGGGGTGGTTCGAGGTCGATGAAGGACTCCCGGATGTATCGAGCCCACGTCGGCCACTGAGGTGGGTAGATACGGCGGTACAGATCCTGGTCGACCTCAGCGGGCTCGAGCCGGTGACGGAAGTCACGCCCGAAGCGATCCCGATCCTTGAGGATGGCCGTGACGTCGTCGTGGCGGGTGAAGAAGGTGAGCTCCCAGGTCCCGTCATAGAACGCCGGTGACTCCTCACGGAGCCGGGCATATGTCGGATACGGGTCGTCGAGGAACTCTGATGAGTACGGGTCGAACATCTGCCTCCGGGCGGGACCCTATCGGGCCTCGCCCTTGGCGTATCGGGCCCCATCGGCCGCCGGCATTCGAAGATGTTGGGAGGCCGCGGCCAGGACCAGGAGCGTGATCACATAGGGCAGCGCGGCGAGGAGCTGATTGGAGACCTCGACGACCTGCAAGTAGTAGACGAGGAAAGCTGCGCCGATCACGATCTGGATGATGGCGGCGCGCAATCTCGACCGAACAGCGGAATAGACCCCAAAGGCGATCAGCCCGATCGCAACGGCGAGGATGAACGACCTCACCACCTCCGGCCCACGGAAGCGAAGGGAATCGCCGAAGCCGAAGACGAGGGATCCACCGAGGACCCCAACCGGCATCCAGTTGCCGAAGATCAACGCTCCAAGGCCTATGAAGCCCCGGCCCCCGGTCATCCCCTCCCGGTAGATCCCGGCCTGAACCAGGACCAGGAAGGCGCCGGCCAGCCCGGACAGCATGCCGGAGATGATCACGCCGTAGTACTTCATGCGCAGCACTCGCACACCAAGAGACTCCGCGGCCCACGGGTCCTCGCCACAGGACCGAAGACGAAGACCCCAAGGCGTCTTCCACAGCAGCCAGGCGGTGATCGGCACCAGGGCGAGTCCCAACAGGGTGAGCCAATTGATCCCGCCGGTAAATCCTCGGAGTATCCCGGCAACATCCGAAAGGAAGAAAAGCTCCAGGTTCTCCAGCCAACCGAAGAAATCCGGGCTGTTCCAGCCAAAGAGCTGACCGCCGGCGAGGATGGGTAGATCGATATTGGGGAGACCGTCGATCGGGGGCGATTGGATGACCGAACCTCCGGTCTCAGGCGTGTAGACGATCGAGGAGAGAAACCGCATGGCACCTAGCCCGAGGATGTTGATGGCGACGCCGGAGACAATGTGGTCCACATTGAAAGTCACGGTCGCAAGGGCGTGGAGCAGGCCGAAGACGGCGCCACCCAACACCCCGAGGATTACTCCCTCCCAGGGGCCGAACATCCAGGCACCCCATGCCGCGAACCAGGTGCCACTGATCATCATGCCCTCGAGACCGATGTTGACCACCCCGGAACGCTCCGAATAAAGACCACCCAGTCCCGCGAGAAGGATCGGTATCGCCAGCCGGAGGGCGGCGCTGGCCGTGCTCCGTGAGGTCAGGTCAGAAGTGCCGGTGACCAGCTCGGCGAGAGTCATGACCAGGAC
>JARDZU010000193.1 GCA_029240695.1 Acidimicrobiia bacterium
GGGATGATCAACAGCCATCCGAAGTCCATCGTGTCGATTAGCTGCGACACACCCCATACGGCGGCCCATGCTGCGACCATGACGGGGATCGAAAGAAGTCCGGTGAGCACCGCCGCTCTTTTCTTCGCAATGGCGAGTGCGCCCGCGATGCCAACGCCGATTCCAACCAGGGCGGCCGCGAACAGTCCGTAGAAGATCACGCCCAACGATGGGTCCAACATTCCCGACATACCGCCCACCACGACGACCACGAGGAACACGGCGGACACGAGCAGGTAGCCGACGACTGCTCCGAGGAAAGCCAGCCAGTAGCCAGGTCGGGCAGTCGGCTGGAGTCCTCGATATGTGCTGGTACCTCCGTCAGTGAGATTTGGCGGGTTAGTCATCAGTCGGAATCGTATGAAGCGCAACTTGCTTACCTCGCCTAAGTAGGTAGATCGGACGGACCAATCTCCTTAGCCAGGCGGTCCAGTGACGGAGCACCTCGTACTCTGCGAGGTGCTCTAGGCGCTCGATCCTGTGGCACGCCTGTGGGGCGCCGGGTGGCAGGACGGTACAAACTGCGAGCCGCTCGGACTCGCGGAGATCGCCCTGACCAGGGCGTTTAGTGGAGCTGACGGGATTTGAACCCGTGGCCCCCTCGTTGCGAACGAGGTGCTCTGCCAGGCTGAGCTACAGCCCCCTGCGGGAGGTGAATTGTACCGGGAGGCGATTCTCAGGCCAGATCGTTCAGTTTGCCGAGGTCCTCTCGCAAGCGCTCCTGGACCACTGTGGCGGTGAGGTCAGACCGGGAGCGTTCGACCAGGGCGCGGGAGACGTCCGTCGTCCGGCGGAGGCCGTTGGTCATCCCGTCGGGGTAGTCCATCTCGGCAAGCAGGTCGACGATCTGGTCCATGGCGTCGAGCGTGGTCTGGGCCTGGTCGACGTCTCCGGCCCTGAGGAGGTCGAGCAGGCGCCGGCGCAACTCCCCCACCGCCTCACCAAGACCATGTAGGAATGGGACAGGATCGATGCCGAGCTCGGCGAAGCCTGGAACCGGATCACTCCGGAACAGAGCCGCGGTGATCCGTGCCTCCGCATACTCCTTGGCGGCATCGGAGATGAAACCGGCATGGAGGATGTCAGGGTGGTCGGCGAGGGCGGTCGTGATGTCCGCCAGGATCGTCCCGGCGTCAGAGATGAGGTCGGCCGCCTGGTCCCACTCTCCGCGATGAAGGGCGCGGATTCCGTTGGCCGATGACCGGATCACCTTCCTTGAGCCGGTGATTCCCTTCTCACGCGCCGCGAACCGGGCGTCGAGAACGACTCGGGCGTCGTCGGCGAAATCGAGATCCATCGCCTACTGGGCGATGACTTTGATCTGCGGCTCGTCCCACTCGGCGGGACGCTCGGAGACATGGGTGACCTTGAGCCTCCACTGACGCTGCTGCTTCATCTGAGCCAGGGCCGCCACATAGAGAGCGATCAGTGAGTCGACGAAGAGATGCACCAGGAGCAGGGCCAGCGAGTTCTGCCACAAGGCGAGCCCGGCGGTGAGCAAAGCCAGGAATCCGAGCACCGCGAAGGTGCGGCGACGACGGAGACGGATGACGTCGCGCTGACCCACTGCCGTCCTGTCGTACGGCCGCTTCTGGACGTCGGCCATCAGATGGCTCCAGCGGTCGAATTCCTCCGTTGAGTTCTTGGGTGCGTTTTGTCGGTCGCCGAACACCGAGGGCAGGAGATACACACTCCACACAGCGGCTATCAGCAGGAGGCCGACTATGACGCTTGTTGACATTTGGCTTACGACTCCGTCCACGGATGAGCGTAGTTGCCAGGACCCTGCCCGATCAACGACTCAACCTCGTTCCCACTTACCGGACCTTCCACCTGACTTGGTCAGCAATCTGACCGTCTCGATCGTGACATGGCGCTCGACGCCCTTCACCATGTCATAGATGGTCAACGAGGCTACAGCGACGGCTGTCATTGCTTCCATCTCGACACCGGTGCGATCGGTCGTTCGCACGCTAGCAAGGACTCGAACACCACGCCTACTCGGCTCCAGGGTGACCTCCACCCCGGTCAGCGAGATCGGATGACAAAGCGGGATGAGCTCCGAAGTCCGTTTCGCAGCCATGATCCCGGCGATCCGAACCGCCGCGGCGGCGTCGCCTTTGGGCAGATCACCGGTGAAAAACCGCTCCGCCAACTCGGGGGACATGACGACGACGCCCTCCGCCACCGCCTCACGGTCGGTGACCTGCTTTTCTCCCACGTCGACCATGTGAACCTCGCCCGCCTCATCGAGGTGACTCAGCTCGTGCTCATCGCCCATCGGTCCACTCCCTCGACTCGGGCCACTTGAACATCTCAACGGTGACTGGATCGCCTCGCTCGACAACCGACGTCCCACGAGGCACGACGGCGAACCCATCGGCCGCCGCGGCGGCCGAGAGCACATTGGAGGCCTGGCCACCCGATTTCACCACGGTGGGCAAGCCCTCTTCGAGCCCATCTACGAAGACTCGGACGAAGACCGTCTTCTCAGGATCGGTCTCGAGAGTTTCCCCCGCGCTGGCCACCAATTGGGGCCGGAGGGTGGAGCGGGCCCCCTGCATCTTGAGCAATGCCGGCCGGGTGAACTGTTCGAAGGAGACCAAAACTGAGACCGGGTTGCCAGGCAGCCCGAAGAAGAGCGCATCGCCGATGTGACCAAAGGCGAAGGGCTTGGCCGGCTGAATCGCCACCTGCCAGAAGCCGACATCGGCGTCACCCTGCAGCACCATCTTGGTCACGTCGTAGTCACCCATGGATACCCCGCCGGTGGAGACCACCACATCGGCTTCGGAGCCTCGCCTGAGTGCGTCCCGCAAGACATCGGGATCGTCGGGGATTATGCCCAGATCCACCGGCTCCACGCCAGCATCCTCGAGGAGCGAGAGCAGCATCGGCCGGTTCGAATCCCGGATGGTCCCCGGCTCCAGACCTACCGCCTCAGGAGGAGTCAGCTCGTCACCGGTCGACATGAACGCAACCCGAGGCCTCCTATACACCTGCGGCTGCCCTACTCCGATGGTGGCGAGAACACCGATGTGCATCGGGGTGAGGCGCGTCCCTGCTGTGAACACCACCTGACCCTTGGGGACGTCTCCACCGGCCGGGCGGACCGACGTGCCCGGCTGCACCGCCGTTGAGATGGTGACCTTCGAGCCTTCGGTCGACGTGTCCTCGACCTTGGCGACGGTGTCGGCGCCTGGAGGCATCGGAGCGCCTGTCATGATCTTGATCGCCTGGCCCGGCCCTACCTCGATATCTGTGCTGGAACCGGCGGGCAGGTCGCCGATCACCTCGAGGACCGACCCAGCCGCGGAGACATCGGCGGCACGTACCGCGAATCCGTCCATCGCCGAGTTGGCAAACGGCGGCACATTCTCGGGAGCAACGACATCCGTAGCGAGGACACGGCCGCGCCCCTGCCAGATGGGAACCTGCTCGACTCCGAGGAGGCCGACCGAGGAAAGCACCTCGGAGCGGGCCTCCTCCAGCGGCTTCATCCGCTCCGCTCCTTGAGCCACGAGCTGAACTCCTGCCCGAACTCGTGCTCACCCAGCTCCACCGACGCCTCGAGCAGGCCGATCGGCGTCCCCACATCGAGGAGGTCTTCCTCAGCCACGTAACCCCGGAGGCGTCCGCGAACACCCAACTCGTTGATAGCGTCGGTCAGCTGGATCTCGCCACCGTGACCGGGCTCGAGCCCACCCAGGATCTCGAAGACCTCCGGAGTGAACAGATAACGCCCTACCAGCCCGAGGCGAGAGGGTGCGTTGGCCGGCCCCGGCTTCTCAACGGCGCCGGCCAGATCGAGGTATCGATCCTCGAGCTCGGAGGCCGGGACCACCACGCCGTACTTGCTGAGGAATTCCTCGGTCAGGTCGCGGAGACACATCACCGACACCGAACCGTCACGACTTCCCTCGCCGAGACTGGCCAGCACGTCATGACCCGGCCTCACGATGTTGTCGGAGAGAAGGCAGAAAAAGGGACGGTCGCCCACCATGTGGGCTGCCTCGTTCACCGCATGTCCTAGGCCGAGTGGCTCCTCCTGAACCACCGGACGCAGTTGGATGTCCTCGAGACCGGGCAGCGGGCCCTCGATGTTGAAATGCTGGGCGAGGAGATGGCCGGCGTCCAGGTCGACGACCACGACCGCCTCCTTGGCTCCTGCCCGCGCCGCCTCTTCGACCGAGTACTGGATGGCTGGCCGATCGATCACGGTGAGCAGCGCCTTGGGAACCACCCGGGTCGCTGGTCGCATCCTCGTGCCACGGCCGGCTGCGGGGATGACGGCTACTTCGATGCTCATGTCGGGACCTTCTCCTCGCTGCCAGAGACCATGCGTTTGATGTTTCCACGATGCCGCCAAACCACCAACGCGATGATCAGGGCGACCCAGACCAGAGACAACCCGGTGACACCCTGCCAGATCAGCAACGGAACAGTTATGACGACTATCACCATCGAGCCGATGGAGGCAGTCTTGGTGAGCCAGAAGATCAGGAACCAAGTTGCGATCTCGATCACGGCGACGATCGGGACGGTGAAGAGGAGGACACCACCGCCCGTCGCCACGCCTTTCCCGCCCTTGAAGCGATGGAAAATCGGGTAGCAATGGCCCACGACCGCGGCAAGGCCGGCCAGGAATGCCCAATGCACCGCCGGATCGGGCGAACCGGATGCCACCCATCCCATGGCGGCTCCGATCGTCCCCTTCAGCGTGTCCCCGATGAAGACCATGGCGGCAGGCACCCGTCCCATGGTGCGGAGGACGTTCGACATGCCAGGGTTGCCGCTCCCCTCCTGGTGGATGTCAACGCCATACATCCGGCCGACGATCACGGCGAAGTCGATGCTGCCCACCAGGTAGGCGGCGACTATCGCCAGCGGCAGGGCAACGGCAGGCGACATGGAGGCCGATCATATTGCAGAGGAATGGAAGACCCACTGTCCCGGTTGTAGAATTCGCCCTCACCCCACCAAGCGGTCAGAAGTCGGTCATGCCTACCTACGAGTACACCTGTAAGCGCTGCGGCGAGAACATCGAAGTCTTTCAATCGTTCTCGGAAAAGCCGCTGCGCAAGCACCAGGAGTGCGGTGGAGATCTGCAGAAGGTCTTCCACGCCCGCGGCGTCGTCTTCAAGGGATCTGGCTTCTACTCGACCGACTCCAGGTCTTCCACACCAGCCAAGAAATCTGACCCGGCCAAGAAAGCCGACTCCGCCAAGAGCGACTCCGCCAAGAA
>JARDZU010000194.1 GCA_029240695.1 Acidimicrobiia bacterium
GGAGGACTGCGGCGGGTAGGCCGGGACAGTCGAGACCGTCAACACGCCTTCCTCCTCGATGGCCGATAGGAGATCCTCTTCGGCGGCTTCTGTGGTCTCCGTTGACTGTGTGGTTTCGGTGGCTTGTGTCGTTTCGGTGGCTTGTGTGGTCTCGGTCGCTTCCGTGGTTGCGGACCCTTCGCTGCCTTCGCCTCCGCCACAGGCGGCGACGATGAGCGCCATGGCGGCGATCAGCCAGCTGATTCGTCTTTTCATTGGTTGTTCCTCCTGAGTCTTGTCCCTATGGGACCGAGCGATTGTATCGGGCAGATCGGACTTCGCCCGATGGCTGGCCCCCATGATGATGGGCACTACGCTCCCGGGATCCGCCTGACCCCGGAGGAGTCCCATATGAAGAGAAGCATCGCCCTGATCGCAGTCCTTGCCATGCTCGTGGCTGCGTGTGCCGCAGAGGAAGGCGGAGGTGGCGGCGATGTCTCCTGCGAAAAGGAAGACCTGACTCTGGTGCAGGAAGGTGTCCTCACCATTGGGACGGACGAGCCCTCGTTCCCGCCCTGGTTCGATTTCGAGGGCGGTCCCGAGACCGGGACAGGTTTCGAGAGCGCCGTGGCCTACGCCGTGGCGAGCGAGCTCGGCTTCACCGAGGATGAGGTCACCTGGGTCGTCGTGCCTTTCAACAACGCGTTCGCACCGGGGGAAAAGGATTTCGACTTCGACATCAATCAGGTGTCGATCAGCGAGGAGCGGGAAGAGGCCGTGGACTTCTCCGATGGGTATTACGACGTCAACCAGGCGCTGCTCGGGTTCTCTGATTCGGAGATCGCATCGGCCACCTCGATCGAGGAGCTCAAGGCTTACCGGCTCGGGGCCCAGGTCGGAACCACCAGCCTCGACTTCATCACAGATGTGATCCAGCCGGATACCGAGCCCCTGGTCTACGACACCAACGCCGACGCCAAGGCAGCGTTCGATGCCGGCCAGCTCGATGGCCTCGTGCTCGACCTCCCGACGGCGTTCTTCGTGTCATCGGTGGAGATCGAGGGCTCGACTGTGATAGCCCAATTCCCGTCAGCTGGGGAGAGTGAGCAGTTCGGGATGGTCTTCGAAGAGGGCAACCCGTTGCGAGACTGTGTCAACGAGGCACTCGCCAACGTCGATCTCGAAGCCATCCAGCAGGAGTGGCTGTCCGATGTGGTTGAAGCACCGATCATCGAGACCAACTAGCGCATCTAGATGACCGAGGCCGAGGCGCCGCTCCGGGACCCGGGCGCCTCGCCGGGCCGGGCCCGGCGTCTCGCCTATCAGAATCGGCAGCGCCGCCGTTCGTTGCTCATCGGTGCGGTCAGCACGGTGGTGGTGTTCGGAGTCGTCATCCTGGTGGTGGTCAACTCGCCAGGATGGCCGACCGTCCGCGAGTCATTCTTCAGCTGGGAGGATTTCAAGGCGTCCTTCCCCGAGATCCTCAACGGATTCGCCCGCAACGTTCGCATATTCATCATCGCCGAGGTCTTCATCCTCATCGTGGCCCTCGTGCTGGCCGTCATCCGCAGCAGCCGGGCGCCTGTGCTCACCCCCTTGCGTCTGGCCGCGACTGCCTACGTCGACCTGATCCGGGGCATCCCCACGATCATCTTGCTCTTCCTCCTGGGTTTCGGTGTCCCGGCGTTGCGACTCCAGGGCGTCCCCAACAGCCAGGAGTTCTGGGCCATAACGACCCTGGTCGTCTCTTATTCGGCGTATGTGGCCGAGGTGTATCGGGCGGGAATCGACTCGGTCCACGAGAGCCAGACGGCCGCGGCCCGCTCTCTGGGCCTCAGCTCCGCCCAATCCATGAGATGGGTGGTGCTGCCCCAGGCGGTGCGACGGGTCATCCCCCCTCTTCTCAACGATTTCGTCGCCCTCCAGAAAGACTCGGCCCTGCTCGCGCTGCTCGGGGTCCAGGAGGCGTTCCGCCGATCGCAGATCTATGTCGCCGAGACCTTCAACTTCACCGCCTATCTGGCCGCAGCTTTTCTATTCATGCTCGTCACGATCCCCCTGGCCCGGTTCACCGACTATCTGATACGGCGCCAACGGGAACGGACCACCGGGACCTCCATTTGAGTGCCCTTCTCGATGTTCGCGGTGTCTGGAAGCAGTTCGGAGACCTGATCGTCCTCGCCGACGTCAGTCTCGCCCTCTCCACCCACGAAGTCTTGGCGGTGGTGGGACCCTCGGGATCGGGGAAATCGACCCTGCTCCGATGCATCAACCTCCTGGAGCCGGTCGATGACGGTGAGATCCTTCTCGAAGGTGTGGACATCGCGGACCCCGAGTTCGATGCCGACGACGCTCGTCGGCGAATCGGCATCGTGTTCCAATCGTTCAACCTGTTCCCTCACTTGTCGGTCCTGGACAACATCACTCTGGCCCCGAACAAGGTGCTGAAGATCTCCAAGGAGGAAGCCCAGGTCACAGCCCAGCATCTCCTCAACCGCTTCGACCTGGCCGACAAGCGTGACGAATACCCGGATCGCCTCTCCGGTGGGCAGCAGCAGCGGGTGGCCATCATCCGTGCCCTCGCCATGAACCCTTCCTTGATGCTCTTCGACGAGCCGACCTCGGCTCTGGACCCGGAGTTGGTGGGTGAGGTTCTCGGGGCGATCAAGACCCTTGCCGCCGAGGGGATGACGATGATCGTCGTGTCCCATGAGCTCGCCTTCGCCCGGGACGTGGCGGACCGAGTGGTGTTCATGGACGAGGGGCGGGTCGTGGAGGAGGGCCCTCCGGATCAGGTCTTGGTGAATCCCACGACGGACAGGGCGCGGCGGTTCCTGCGACTGATGGCGGAGGTCACGTGACCGTCAGGCGTCCTGGGTCTCAGCACCTTTGATCCACAGGCCCTGAAGCGACGGCTGGACCGTTTGGTCGACCACGTCGAGCAGGTCGGCCGAGAGCAGACTCATGTCCGCCTCGTTCCGGGCGGTGGCGACGAATTCGTCGATGACCCTTTGGGCGTCGTATTTGCTCCGGTATAGACGCCAATCGATCAGATCTTGGAGACGACGGCGCAATGGATTGAAAAGGGCGGCGATGAGGAGGGTGGACACGGCCACACCGAGCGGCGAGTCCTCGCCGACGATGCCGCCAACCACACCTTGGATCACGAACACGGACAGGGCGAAGATGCCGATGAGGAGGCCGGTGAGCACTGTGTAGAGAAGCGTCCGCCGGATGATGCGGTCGAGGTCGTAGAGGTGGAACCTCAGGACGGCGACGGCGATAGACACCGGGATGCCCATCAGGGAGAAGACGAAGAGGAGATCGCCCAACCCGCCGGACTCCAAGCCTTCCCCGGCCACTGCGGCGATCCCGTAGATCAAGGCGAACACGCTGACCGCGAACAGCAACCATTTGATCTGTTGACGCTCCACGGAGGCGGCCCGACGAAAGCGAAGCACCATCGCCAACAAGGCGAGAGCCGTCACCGCGACCAGACCCGCCCCCCAAACCGTATTAAAAAGTCCCTCGAAGAAGTCCTCAGGAACGAACCCGATCGGGTTGGGAATGACCCAGGCATCCTCCTCCGGAACATCCAGCGGCCCGATCTCATCGCTGAACGCCGTGACGAACATCATGAAGAGCACCATCCCGACCTCGAGGCCCACCAACCATCGCCATCGGGGCGAGAGCAGCTTCCCGGTAGGGAAGACCAGCATCAGGTGGAAGATCGGGAAGATGAGGAGAACCCAGGACCAATTGTCGAACCAGAGGCGGATCCAGAGCCCTGGGGTCAAACCCTGGGTTGGTGGTCCTTCGGCCATTGACCCGAAAGCGAGATCGGCCACTTCGGCGGCGAGGATTACAAGACCGGGGATCATCAACAACAACCCGATGATGTTTCGAGGCTGACGGGACACGATCAGCGCCCCGGTGAGGACGAAGACCGCGGGAAGCAGAGCCCAGGCGATGCCGTCGGCGACAAAGAGGGGAGATTCGTCACCGAGCCTGTTGCGCAGGTCGTACCAGACCCCGAATGCGGTGACGCCGAGGGCCAGGGCGGCGAGCACCCACACGATCCGGGCAACGATGCGGTCTGACACGGAGGCCCCTTTGGAAGTGAATGTCAGGCTACCGAACGGACCCGTCGCATCGGCTCAGTGGCTAGGGTCGACCCCGGTGCGATACGTGGCCTCGTGACGCCCACCCAAGCGATCCAACGGAGGTAGTTATGAAGGCAAGCAAGCTCTTTGCCGCCTTGACCGCCCTGATGCTGGTCCTGGCCGCATGTACCCAAGCAGCGGATACGACCACCACGACGAGCGGCGAGACGACGGAGACAACCGAAGCCGCCGCTGAGGAGACGACCACCAGCGCTGCCGGCGAAGAGACCACCACCACAGCCGGCGAAGAGGCACCGGCGGGGGGTGGGCTCCTGGCTGAGGTCCAGGCCCGAGGCACGTTGAACTGCGGTGTGAACAACACGGTTCCGGGCTTCGGCTTCGTAGACGAGGCCGGCGAGCACGTCGGGTTCGACATCGACTTCTGCCGGGCAATCGCTGCGGGAGTGCTCGGTGATGCCGAAGCAGTGACCTACGTCGACCTGACCGCCGAGCAGAGGTTCACGGCTCTGCAGTCGGGAGAGGTCGATGTCCTGGTCCGGAACACCACGTACACGTCGAGTCGTGATGGCGGTCTCGCGGCCACCTTCCTCACCACGACCTTCTACGACGGCCAGGGGATGATGGTGGCCGCCGACAGCGGATTCACCACCATCGACGACATGACCGACACCACGATCTGCGTCCTCTCCGGGACCACGACCGAGTTGAACCTGACGGCGAGAATGGCCGACATTCCGTACACCCCGCTGACCTTCGACGAGAACCCGCAGATCCAGGCGGCCTTCATCGAGGGACAATGCGACGGCTGGACGTCGGACAAGTCCCAGCTCGCTGGGGTGCGTTCGGCATGGCCCGAGGATCAGGGCGGTCCCGAGGCACTGGTGATCCTGGAGGAGACCTTCTCGAAGGAGCCCCTGGGCCCGGCCGTGCTCGACGGCGACTCGCAATGGGCCCAGGTGGTGGACTGGATTGTTCTGGCCACCATGCAGGCAGAGGAGTTCGGCATCGACTCCACGAATGTCGACACCTTCGCCGACACCGAGGACACCAACATCCGGAACTTCCTCGGGCTCCCTGTTGAAACAGAGGAAGGGACGGCGCCGTTCGACCCGGGTCTCGGTCTCGCCACGGACTTTGCCGCCCAAGTGATTACGCAG
>JARDZU010000195.1 GCA_029240695.1 Acidimicrobiia bacterium
CTGGATACCCAATTCGGGTAGTCCAGAAACGGCAGAGAAGCACGGTTCGACTCACCTGAACTCGACAGGACTCAATCACTCTGCAACGGAACCGGAGTCGGAATCCTGGACGTCGAGGACACCGCGCAGTCCCGTCATTTCGAACAAGGACCTGAGCTTGTTTCCACCGATGATTCGAAGCGAGCCGCCGGATTGTTCGAGTCGGCGCTTCTCCTTCAGGAGAAGACTGATGCCAGTTACGTTCATATAATCCACCGCTTTGAGATCGATGGCGACACGGCCGGCGTGGCGTCGCAGCTCCTCATTCAATCGAACTGAAGTTGTGCGGCTCACCTCGCCGGAGGCGACCACCACCGTCTCATGGGGGCCAACCCGCGAATCGATGTGTAATGGCCAACGGTCATTTGCCATAGTGGCCCACCTTTCAAGGTTCCCCAACCCTTTTCCGGCGTCGACGATCGCGAAACAAGAAACGTCCGAGTGGACGATCGCTTACTCGTTGTAGTCCTCTCGAGGTTGAGCCAGGCTGCCCGCCTGCTGCTGCAATTGGATCAGCTCGAGCAAATTCTCTTTGGCCTTCGTGGCGCCGGCCTTGTCGATGGTGTCGGTTTGGCCCGCCTGTTTCAGGTGGTCCTCGATGATGTTGGCCGGATCGCCGTGATCCTCATACGGCAGTTTGCAACCACACGTGTAACACATGTGCAACCTCCCGATCTCATAGCGGTGTCGGTTTTGCGGCGTCGGTTCGCCGGGTCCATGGAGTCGTCAGGCCTTGGCCGATCCCTCCGCCTTCGCCTCTTCTATGTCGCTTTCGGAGATCACCCGCTCATCGGGGGCGCCGCTGGCCCCATTTCCCGGGGTGAAGCGCAGCTTCTCCATATAGGGGGTGGGCTTGCCACGGCGAAAGTCCAAGAACTCCTTGGCGTAGTAATCGCGTGCTTCATCCACACTCTTTTTGCCTTGGACGATGTCGTGCATGAGATTGAGGGCCAGATTGTTGGCCTCCTCGTCGTGACAGCGTGCTGACACCTCCCCGGCGGTGCGCTCCACGACGACTGAGCCGTCATACTTGGCGAGCGGAGTGGCCATCTCGGTCGGGACGGCGTAGTCGATGAACGATTCGACCGCGTCGATGTGTGGAGCCGGGAAGTTGTGCTCATAGAACTCTTTCGTGGCCACCAGCCGCTTCCAGGGCCCCACGTTTCGCCACACGAGTTGTGATGGTGTGGACTCGGTGGGCTCCCCGTACTTGTCCACAACAAGCTGAGCAGCTTCACGAGACTCCTCGGGCCAGGAGTCGATGATGTGTTCGGCGCGTTCTGTCACGGTCATCCTCCTCGATTGCCGACTCGATTTACCCGCGGCTCAGGGCGTCGAAACGCATCCGGCCGTTGGACGCAGGCAGATCATTGATGATCTACTGCCGACGCGCAGACTCTCAACGACGCGCTGGTGGCAATTCGTTTTGGTCCGCGAATCTCTAGAGGACGCTCAAGAGTACGAACACGATGGCGGCCGCAATGGTGATGACCACCGCGGCGCCCCACACCGTGGTTGTGATCCGGTTCCACCAATGCCGTTCTACGTAGTCTTCAGGCAATGACCTGCCTCTGGATCGCTGATCCGAGTCGCGCCTCACGAAGCGATCCCTACCCGAGGGCGGATCCGACCAAACGGAGGAATGGGCAGCCGTGCTGGGTTGAACACCGGCAGCAGCCCGCGTCAGGTCTCCGAGACGCAGTCGAACAGGATGCGAACCGTCGTTCCAGACGGAGAGCTGCGCAGCTGGATCAGATCGGACACCTGGTGGGCGAACCAGATCCCACGTCCCTGCTCTGCGGAGAGCGTGGGTCGTCGCAGGCCGATGAGCTGGTCCTCGATGAAGCCCAAATCCCGAACCTCACAGACAACCCTTCCTTCCGCTTGCCATAACCCAAGCGATCCGCTGCCCGTATACGTGATGCTGTTGGTTGCAATCTCGTTGACGGCAAGCACGAGATCGGGGATGCGGTCTTCCTCGACGCCAAACCGGCGGGCGTCCTCCGCAACCCTCTTCCTCATTGCGCCTAGACCTTCCTTAGTGAAAGGAATGAACTGGTCGTCATCGATCAAGGCAGGCGAGAGCTGTCGCTCGGGATGACCGTCGGCAAGGAAGTTCTCATTGATTCGCGAGGTTTTACCGCTGCCGATAAAAGGGTGAGAACCGGTTAGGTCGTCGAGCACGCTCTTGGACAGTGACGCCGTGTCAAACGGGCAGCCAAGGTGGAGGGTGAAGTCCGGTTCGGTGAACGCGCCGTTCAACATCTGTTCGTATAGCCCGCTCTCCTCGATTTCGGCCTGGTCCCGGCCGGCGTAGATGGGCTCCCCGATTCCCCAAACGGTTCGTCCGGCCGCTCCATGCGAGTCGAGGAAATCGCTCCAGACGGAGATCAGCCGACCTGGGTTTCGGCCGACCTCCTCCATTGGAGCCAGATCGATATGAGTGCGATTGCCGATGAACCCCGTGCGGAACACTGAGAGTGTGTCTGATTGGGCGGCGATGAGCACCGGCTCCTCACGGTCGAGCGCGGGGCCAAGAAAGCCCGTCACCTGTTCCATCAGCAAGTCGCGCGACTCGTAGGGCAGACCTTGATGTCGGAATTGAGGGACGTCCGGAGTGGTCACGTTGCGCACGCTGCTTCCTCACGGCACTGTTCGGCACTCTCGAGGGTTCGGTTGAAAAGTTCGTACATAAGTGCGTCACTCATCGTGCTGATGTCCTGGAGTGTCCGCTCGCCGCATTGCCCTCTGGCTGGCGGAGTCAAGTGGGTGGCTCAGCGACCAGGGCCAGGAGCGCAATGTCGTCTTTTGGACCTTTCGGGCCGAGGTCGGTCAGGAGCAGGTCCAGCATCTCGCTGAGGAGGCGATCGGGGTCATTGGTCTCACACTTCGACAACGCCACTTCCACGCTCTCCGGAGGGTTCATCCCGGAAAAGGCGTAACCATCCGTGTACATCACGATCGTGTCACCTGGTGCCAGCCATCGCTCGACTTCGATGGGGATTACTTCGGCCATGACGCCGACCGGGGGACAAGGCTCCCCGAGGCGCTCCACGCTCCCGTCAGCCGTGACCACGACCACCGGAGGGTGGCCGGCAAGGGTCACGCGAAGCCTGAACCGGTCGCCATGATTTTCGAGGATCGCATAGGCCACAGTGCACATTTGCTCCTCTTCGAGCAATGACTCGTTGATCCTCGTGATGACCGTGGCCGGATTCGGGTCGAGGGCGATGGTCGACCTCAGGGTGTATCTCGCAAGTCCGACCGCTGCCGCTGCCTTCACTCCCTTCCCGGCGATGTCGCCGACCAGCACCGCGGTTCGGCCATCGGCTATTGGGAACACGTCATAGAAGTCGCCACCCACGTGCCCCACCAGCGACAAGGGCTGGTAGCGAGCCGCAAGCCGGAAGCCAGGCACTCTGGGCAGAGTCTTTGGAGTCAGAACGATCTGCAGCGTCTCTGCAATCTCCCGTTGCTGCTGAAAGAGACCGGCGTTCTCCAACGCCGCTGCGGCTCGATCGGCCACAGCGGCGAGCGCATCGACGTCTGCCATGTCGAGCTCGGCCTCAGGGAAGCTCCTCGCCAGAGTCAGGGTGCCGATCACTCGCCGGCCAATGGCGATCGGCACACAAGCAACGGAGTTCAGATCGAGACGTCTGACGACATCGATCAATTCCTTGCTAGTGCGATCCTCCGCCTCCTGGAGCATCTCTTCGGAGATCGCTTCGATGATCTCGGGCTTCTCGGTCCGGGCAACCCTCGCCTGGATATGGTCATCGTCGAGCGAGATCGGTCCCGGGTCACTCATATTGACCAGAGTTTGCGCATCTTCGTCATCGGGGTGGACCATGGCCACCGGGATCAGGGTCCCGCCTTCGAGCATGTGAACTGCGCACCAGGTGCCCATGCGGGGCACCAGTGCCTTGGCCAGCGATTGCAGGTTCTCCTCCCTGTCCAATGAGGACCCGAGTGCCTCGTAGACGATGTACAACAGCTCCCTGATCTCATCGCGGCGGAACTGAGAGGTGATGTCCTGGAAAAAGTTGATCACCCAGACGACCTCGCCTGCGTCGTTCTTGATCGGGCTCGCCCGAACCTGTGACCAACGCACATGTGGCGAGTCCGGCCGGCGGTATCCGATGACCGCCTCGGCGACTGGAGCCCCCGCTAAGACTCTCCTTCCGGGCAGACTCTCCAAAGGTATGGGAGATCCCGATCGATCGACCATCTCGAACCGACGAATTATGTCTTCTGGAGGTGTCGACACCAGCTCGGCGCCCGTTCGGAAGCCGACGATTCGGGCCGCCTCGTCGTTCGCGTAGAGCAAACGCCCCGAGCGATCCTGAATGGAGACAGCCTCGCTGGCATGACGAAACAGAATGTCGAGGACCCTTCGGTCCTCGGCAGTCGCCAACTCGATGAAGCGATCACCAGGCACGTGTCCCCTCCGGGTGCCGTTAGAAATCCATACCCGGCGGACGGGAAGTTAGTCGATCTCGCGCATCACCGTTCGCCTGGGCCGAATCATCGGGCGTTTCACCGCTTCGCCACCGCGGGTATGTGCTGTCCGGCATGGATCCAGCCAACTCGGAGCCTCGAGAACTGACGATCAATCCTTCGCTGTGGATGGCGACGTCGGAGTGGCCCGAGGGTCCGGTTCTTCGAGGAGACATGACTGTTCAGGCGGTGGTGATCGGGGCCGGGATCACAGGTCTCACCGCCGCTCGCCTCCTTTGCGAGCAAGGTCTGACTGTCGCGGTCATCGAGTCCCGCAGGGTCTGCTCGGGAGTCACCGGGCTGACGACAGCGAAAGTGACCGCCCTGCAGTCCACCATCTACACCGAGCTGTCCGAGCGGTGGGGTGACGAGACGTCGGCTGGCTACGCCGCGGCCAACCTCGAAGGCCTGGAAATGATCCGGCGTCGAGCCCGTGACGAGCACATCGACTGCGACATGCGGACCGCTCCCGCCCTGACCTACACCGAGACCGCCGACGGGCTCACCAAGATCGAGGCCGAAGTCGAGGCGGCGCAACGGGCGGGTCTCGGTGTCTCGTTTACGACGGAGTCAGATCTCCCGTTTGAGATCGCGGGGGCGGCCCGTCTCGAAAATCAGGCGCAATTCCATCCTCGCAACTATTGCCTGGGACTCGTGCGGGGGATCGTCGCTGATGGGGGCGCCATCTTCGAGGAAACCAGGGCGATAGATCTCG
>JARDZU010000044.1 GCA_029240695.1 Acidimicrobiia bacterium
GTCTCTGGCTTTCCCACGACGGTGAAGTGCTCTTGTTGGCCACCGACCACCAGCTGTTGATCGAGAATTTGACCCGGGGAGCCTGACAGGCTCGCTGGGTCAGGCGCTGGCGGCCTCGATGAACTGCGTTTGGTATAGGGACGCGTAGAGCCCGTTGGCAGCGACCAATGAAGCGTGGGTCCCCCGCTCCGCGATCTCTCCATCGTCGATTACGAGGATCTGGTTGGCTGCACGAACCGTCGAGAGACGATGAGCGATGACGATCGAAGTCCGGCCCTCCATGACTTTCTCCAGCGCCTCCTGGATGAGCGCCTCGGACCTCGAATCGAGGTGGGAGGTTGCCTCGTCCAGGATCAGGATCTTGGGGTCTTCGAGGAGAACCCTGGCAATGGCGATACGCTGCTTCTCCCCACCGGAGAGGCGGTATCCCCTCTCCCCCACCACCGTCTCATAGCCATCGGCCAGCTTGGAGATCATTTCGTGGATGTTGGCGGCACGTGCCGCCTCCTCGATTTCCTCCTGGGTGGCGTCGGGGCGGGCGTAGCGCAGGTTGGCGGCGATGGTGTCATGAAAGAGATAGGTCTCCTGGGTGACCACCCCGACGGCGGCGGCGAGGTCCTTCAGTGCGACCATCCTCACGTCGTGCCCATCGACCCGAACCGCGCCCTCGGTGACGTCGTAGAGGCGCGGGATGAGATAGGAGATGGTGGTCTTCCCTGCCCCAGACGGCCCGACCAGCGCCGTCAAGGTTCCGGGTTCAGCCACGAAATGGACATGACGCAAGGCCCACTCCCTGGTGCCGGCTCTGGTAGAGGCCACCTGTTCGGGCGCGGCGCGTCTCCACCGTCTGACCGCGGCGAGACCTTCGGGGCCGTCACCTTGATAACGGAAGGAGACGTCGGCGAACTCCACCCGACCCCGCACCAGGCCCATCGGCTCCGGGGAGGAAGGGTCAGGGATGTCGGTCTCGAGGTCGAGCACCTCGAACACCCTCTCGAACGACACCAAGGAGGTGGCGAATTCGACCCTGGAGTTGGTGATGGCCGAGAGCGGACCGTAGAACTGGGTGAGCAGGGCAGCGAAGGTGACGATCTCGCCTACTTCGATCTCACCGTTGATTACAAGGACGCCGCCAACCCAGAAGACGGCGGCGGTCCCCACGGCCGAGACGAGGCCCAAGGCGGCGAAGAAACCCCTGCCCACCATCGATCGCTTCACCGAGGTATCGCGGACAAGGGCAGCCTGGTCGCCGAATCGCTTGGCCTCCTGGTCCCAGCGGCCGAATAGTCGGACCAGCATCGCCCCGCTGACATTGAACGTCTCCTGGAGAATGCCCGACATCTTGGCTTCGTGCTCCATCAGGTCCTGGGTGACCCGTTTCAGTACCTTGGCCACCCGACGAGCCGGTATCACGAAGAGGGGCAGGGCGGCCACCGCGAGAATCGTGAGCCGCCAGTCGATGGCGATCATCGTTACCAGGATGAACACAACGGAGACGACATTTGACACGATGGAGACAAATGTGCCGGTGATGGCGGATTGGGCTCCCTCAACGTCGCTGTTGAGCCGGCTCATCAGTTCGCCGGTCTTGGTTGCGGTGTAGAAGCGGAGTGACATGCGCTGCAGGTGCTCGTAGAGCTCCCGGCGCAGGTCGAAGATGATCCCCTCCCCGACGTTCGACGACCACCAGCGCTGGGCCACGCCGACGAGGGCACTGATCAGAGGAACGAGGATCATGCCCAGACCGAGCACCGTCAGCTGACCGATGTTGCCGTCCGGGATCGCCACGTCGATGAGGCGCCCCATCAGTATGGGCGGCACCACCCCGAGACCGGAGATGACGAGGATCGTGATCAGGACCCCGATGAGACCCGACAAATAGGGGCGGCCGTACGACCAGACGCGGCGGAGCAGGGCCCGGTCGAGGTCGGGTCTGTCCTGTTCCTCGTCGTATTGCAGGTAGCTCCACCAGCCACCGGAGTGATAGATGCCTGGCCTCCAGCTCGGCCAGCGAAGGTTATCCGCGGGTAGTGCCTAGCTCCGAGAGCGGGACGAGGCCGCCGGCCATCTTCTGAAGGGCCTCTGGGGCCACATAGGCGCGCCCAAATAGCTCATATCTGTAATCGCCGTCGAACCAGACCATCGTGGTGCCGTTCGACGCCTCCAGGGACCAAACGGGACGGCCGCCGACCATGGCGACGGCACAGACCTCGGTGCCCCTGTCTGCGAAGCGCTCACACGAGTTGTCGGCGCCGGGCGAGGCCACATCGGCCGCGACCTCCGGGTCGACGGAGACACTCATGATGATCATCTGTGCGACGGAGCGAGACCTGGTGTAGGGCTCGGATGACCAGATGCCAAAGGCGGCCACCGGGTCATCTGCCAGATCACCTCTCTCGTCGAAGACGAGCTGTGAGGTCACGTACTCGGACAGGTAGGGAGTCGATGTTGGGAACTTCACTTCGGGTAGGAGGGCGGCGATCTCGGTGCGACTCGCCTGGATGAACAGGTCACCGGCCCTGCGGGCGAACACTGCCACCTTCAGCGCGGCCGGGTCGTCGAGAGGCGCTCCACTCAGTTCGTCGTTGAACCACTTGAGGCCTTTGGCATCCACGACGATGGGAACCGTCGTCGCAACGGTCGTCGTGGTCACCACGGTCGGCTCACCGATCCACCCTGAAGTGCGCTGACCTAGAGATGTGAAGGGCGCGTCTCCGCAAGCGGTCAAGACGAAGACCGCGGCTAAGACCGTTGCCATGTGGGCACGGGTGCGCACATTCCCTCCGAGTCGCATTGGCCCCCAACTCGGCATGGGGACTTACTGCTTGTTAACGAGCCCTCCAGCTTTGCTGGTTCCCCGCTTTTGGACACGGATCCCCAGCCCACAGCCCGATCCGCTGACGGTAACAGTGGGTTCCTTATCCTCCTGGTTGTGCGCCGATACAAACTCGTCACCGATTCCTATCCCGGGCACCCTGCCCTCGACGTCGCGGTCAGCCACGCCGCACTCGGCGCCGTCGCCCGTGGCGAGATCGAAGGTCTGATCCGTCTCCACGTCCCGGGGCCCGTGGTGGCATTCGGGGTCATCGATCGTGTCCAGTCCGGGTACGCCCAGGCAGTCCGCGCCGCGCGCGCCAACGGGTTCGAGGCGGTGGAACGTCTAGCTGGCGGAAGGGCCGCCGTGTTCCACGAGCAGACCCTTGCGTTTGCCTGGGCCACGCCGGAAGAGGAACCGAGAGCAGGTATAACGGAGAGGTTCGAGATGGTGGCCGGGATCATGGTGGATGCCTTCGAAAGCCTCGGTATCGACGCCCGCATCGGAGAGCTACGCGGCGAATACTGCCCGGGGAAATGGTCCGTCAACGTCGGCGGGCGGGTCAAAGTGATGGGCGTCGGCCAGCGTCTGGTGCGTGGCGCCGCTCACGTCGGGGGCGTGGTTGTCGTGGACGATGGCGAGCGCATTCGGGACGTCCTTATACCCGTTTACCGGGCCCTTCGGCTCGACTGGGATCCGCGCACAACCGGTGCTCTGGCCGACCGTGCCCCTGGTCTCGACAACGAGAAGGTGTCCACTGCCATCATCGCTGCGATGTCCCAGCGATTCGAGCTCGTCCCCGGGAAAATGCCCTCCTCTGTGCTGGATGAGGCGCACGGGCTCATTTCGGAACATCTCCCACAGGTCGCCTGATGCGGGTCCTGGTGCTCAACGGTCCCAACCTGAACCTGTTGGGGACCCGTGAGCCGGATGTCTACGGCGACACCACGCTGGAGGACCTGGAGGGCCTCATCGAGGGCTGGGGTGCGGGCCTCGGTATCGAGACCCTGTTCTCCCAGTCGAATCATGAGGGCGAACTGGTGGATGCGATCCATCGTGCCGACGGTGTCGATGGCCTGATTATCAACCCTGGTGCGTTGACCCACACCTCCCGCTCGATCGGGGATGCCATCTCATCTGTGGGTTTGCCGGCGGTAGAGGTGCATATCTCCAACGTCAGGCAACGGGAGCCATGGCGTGCGATCTCTCTCGTCGGGCCGAGTTGTGTCCGAACCATATTTGGCCGCGGCATTGGCGGCTATCAGGACGCTCTGCGCCATCTCCAGAACCGGGCCGCAACGCCTTTCGAGACGGTCGGATACGGGCCGCACTCGGACAATGTTGGTGATATCCGTCGGCCTGACGGCGAGGTGGCGGGTTTGGTGGTCTTGATCCATGGTGGCCTTTGGCGGCAGGAATACGAGCGAGACAGCACCGAGACGCTCGCTGTCGATCTCACCGACCGCGGTTACATCACCTGGAACATCGAATACCGGCGGGGCCGGCAGGGTTCTTGGCCCGCCCCTGCTCACGATGTGGTGTCAGCGATGGACTTCATCGCCAGGGAGATGCCCGGAGTACCGACCGGGATCATGGGTCACTCCGCCGGAGGTCATCTCGGGCTTTGGGCGGCCGGCCGCAGGACCGACGACATCAGGCTGTTCGTGGGTCTCGCCCCGATCACAGACCTGGCCGCCATGGCGCGTGCCGGAGGTGTCGGATCCCGGGACGCCCAAAGCCTGCTCGACTCTGGGGCGCCACCCGCTCTTGACCCGATCGACGGAAGGACGCTCCTCGTGCACGACGAGACGGACGAGATCGTCCCCGTATCACATTCCACCCGCCTGTCCACAGGGTCCCGCACCGAAGTCGTCACGGGACTGGGTCATTTCCCCGTGCTCGACCCAAAGAGAGAGCATTGGCCACTCGTAGTGGCCGAGTTGGGGAAAGCTCTCGTCTGAGTCGATTCCGAGTTGCCCCGGTTATCCACAGGTCGGTAGGGTCTGAGCCGGACTGTGGTGGTTCTGCGCCCCGCGCAGGCCCTCGATCCACAGTGGAGTCAACTTCATATGCGTTTGAGACGCCTCTCGTTTATTGCTGGATGGGCGGCAGTCGCACTGCTGGCGGTGGCCGGTTTTGCGGCGTTTGGTACTTCGGGCAGTACTCAGGCCGAACTCGAATTCGACGCGACCGAACCAGGTCTTGGCCACAGCACCGGCGCTCAAGCGGGGTTCAACTTCGCCGTCGCCGCTGGACAGAGCACGGATGCAGACGGCGATGCCGCCACCGCGACCACGGTCGCGACCGAGCAGGCGACAGCCCCCGGTGAGCAGTCCTCAGCGACAATCGCCCCGGACGAGTCCGGGTGGCTGTCCCAGGTCCAGGTTCGCGCCCTTGTCGCCGAGTATTTCGCCGCGGAAGACGTGAACAAGGCAGTCCGTGTCGCCTGGTGCGAATCGCGTTTCAACCCGACTTCGACCAATTTGCGCACGGGGGCGGTGGGGCTTTTCCAGCATCTCCCGAAGTACTGGGCAGAAAGGGCGGAGAATGCGGGATTCCCCGATGCAGACCCCTCCGATCCCGAGGCCTCGGCGGCCGCGGCGGCATGGGCGGTCTACAACGAGGGTGGTTGGGACACGTTCGCGTGCCGCGGATGAGAGTGACCCGCCGGGGGCCGAGCTGATCAGCCAAAACGTCCTGGGCGGCCATCTGGACCCATGCGGTACGGACCCGCTCACCGGCTTCTACCGGGACGGTGATTGCACCACAGGCGTGGAAGACGTCGGAAGTCACACGGTCTGTGCAGTCGTCACCGAAGAATTTCTCGACCACCAGCGTCAGATCGGTAACGACCTGACCACGCCGATGCCCGAGTATCGATTCCCCGGTCTCGTTCCTGGCGACAGGTGGTGTGTTACCGCGACGAATTGGTTGAGGGCGCATTTCGATGGGATGGCGGCTCCCGTTGTGCTTGCCTCGACCCATGAGCGGGCGCTGGAGATCATCCCGCTCGAAGTGCTGCAGGAATACGCCGTGGATGTTCCTTCCGACCCTGGTTCCTTGGGGATCTGAACCAGCGACCGACCCGGGGTGGAGCTTCGGTGACCCGGTACGATTTGCGCCGTGAAACGGCGGTTCATTTCGCTCCTCGTCACCTCTTTGGTGATGGTCGCTTGCGCCCAGACTCCGCCCGAGCGCGGCGCCCTACCTGATGTCGCGGAGGCCGTCGACCCGCCCGCCCAATGCACCTTCCTGGTCGGGGAGCCACAGGGCGTGCTGGTGCAGGAGGTCACTCCCGATTCGGCAGCCGACGGACTTCTGATCGTCGGTGATGTGATCGTGGCCTTCGACAACCAGCCAACCCTCGATTCCGAGTCCTTGCTCGCCGCCCTGGGAGAGAAAGAGGTCGGGGACGTCGTCGAGGTCTCTGTCAAGAGAGGGGATGAGGAAACAGAGCAAACGCTGACCCTGGGCGATGCCTCCGGGGAGCCGAGGATCGGGGTCATGATCAGGACCCAGTACCAGTCCGTCGAGGCGGCTGACATCGACACTGAAGTGGAGCCTGGCCCCCTGACACGCCCCATTGCCATCGCCGGCGTCATCTACCTGTTCGACGTCGGCAGCAATGTGTGGGAGCGGACCGAAGTCGAGGTGGCCGATGAGATCAATTGGGTGGCGACCACCGCCGGCATCTATGCGATGCAGGACGAGGTCATCACCGACCTGGTCGCGGGCGAGGAGATCACCCATGACGGGTTCGAGGGTTGGGAGCCGATCCGGGTGATCGGCTCCGTCGGCGAGGACTTGATCCTGGTCGTGACCCAGGAGGTTCCCGACGAACCGGAGCGCGTGGCCGTCGGCGTGTCACGGTTCAACTCATTCACGTCTGAGACCACCTGGGCACAGCCGGTCGTGGAAGGATTCGGCATCCCCATCTCAGCGTTGGGGTCACCTGACGGCAGTGCGATCGCTGTCGTCGGTGTCAACGAGGGGGGCTCGGAGATAACGGGGATCGACATTTGGGATGGCGAGGGAAGGCCCGGTGGCATGGAGGACCTGATCGCGCTCGGGACACCGGTCGGCTGGATGGACAACGAAACATTGCTGTTCAGGACCGACGTCGAGGTCGCGTCAGTGCTCACCGTGCCCGGAGGCGCCACAGAGGAGATCACCCTGGAGCCTGCCATCGGCGGCCTTCCGCTGTTCCCGGTGGGTGACGGCCGGGGCGTACTTGCCCTCGACAGTCAATCCCTCGTCCTGGACGATGTGACCCTGGTCGGGGATCTGCAGGTCCTGGCCGAGAACTGCGATTTCAGTCGGGTCGGCGAGCCAGGCTGGAGCGTCGCCTAGCTCTTCTCCCCTTCGATCGTCTGTGGGTTGTTGCTGGTCGACGCCACTTCGCGTCCTGAGCGCTCCAGGGCGACACGCTGGCGCTCTCCGGCCACCTCGTCAGACACCGCCTGCCATCCAGTCGGCTCCCGCATGGTCTGTGAGCCGGGAGCACTCTCCATGATCTCAGCTACTTCGTCGCCGGAGATCGTCTTCTTTTCCTCGAGGACGGCTGCCAGCTCAAGAATCTTGTCCTGGTTCGTCTCGAGCAGTTCGTTCACTCGCTCGTAGAGAACCTCCAGGCTGGCTTCGATCTCGGCGCGCTGCTCACGGAGCGCGATCGACACCGGGCTCGCCTGCCCACCCATCCCCGACTCGCGGGTGTTCATCGCCGAAGCCAGACCCGACCCCATGCCGAACGACCCTTCCATCAGAGCGGCCACAGTCGAGGCAGAAGAAAGGTCGCCGGAGACTCCGGAGCTGTTGTCGCCGGCGAAGAAGAGACGCTCACCTGCCAGAGAGGCCAGCGAGACCATGATGTCAGTCTCCATCTCCGAGCGCCACTGGGTGAACCGCTCCTCCTGGCCCATCGACTTGACCATCCCAAGGGTGGAGGCGCGCTTCTCGATCGACACCATGTCGATCCGGCGATGAGCACCCAGCAGATGGGCGGTGACCGCATGGCAGGCCTCGTGGATGGCCACGGCATGGCGCTCTCGCTGGATGTAGTCGACATCCTCGGGTGGTCCGAGCTCCTTGAGGGACTTGGCTTTCCAGATATCCCTCCACTCGATCGACTCGCGGTCGTCGCGGACCGCGATGATGAGTGCCTCGTTGACCATGTCCTTGATCTTGGCCCCGGAATACATCGGGGTCACGACGGCGAGACGTTCGATGTCGTCCTCGGTGAGATTGTGCTCCACCTTGTTCAGATACCCGACGATGGTCTGCTTGCGCCCCTCCTTGGAGGGATAACCCATCTTGTAGATCCGGTCGATACGCCCGGGGCGGAGCATCGCCTCATCGAGCGCGTTGGGCATGTTGGTGGCCATGATGTGGAGGAGGCGGTACTTGGGAGGTGGCTTTGCCCGGAACCCGAGCAGCTTGCGAACCTTGTTGGTGATCCCCCGTGGCTTGGCCAGCCCGTTCATCTCGGTGAGCAGTGCCTGAAGCACACCCATGCCTCCGCCACCCCCCATGCCACCCATGATGATGCGGTCGATGAACCCGGGTGTTGGCTCTTCGACGGCCCGAGCCTCCTCGCCGGCCCAGTGGTTGGTCAGCATGTCCTGAGTCTGCGGGGTCAAATAGTTGAACCCGTTGCAAGAGAAACCCCCGTAGGACATCGCCGCCGCTCCGAGCTGGCCAGTCGGTGACCCCATCTGCCCTCTGGACCCCAGCGAATCCGCCTCGTCGAAGAAAACGATGACCCCGCCATGACGAAGACTGAGTTTGCGCAGCTTGCGGTAGAGGCCCTTGACCTTGAGGAGGCCGATGCCCATGAACATGTTGACGAAGGCACCGGGCTCGACGAAGACGTACGGCCGTCCTGTCTCCCCGGCAACAGCCTGGGCAAGCAGGGTCTTACCCGTTCCGGGAGGGCCCCACAGGAGGATCCCACCGGGTATGTAGCCACCCTTCTCCTCTATCTCGTCCGGCTTCTCCAGAAAGGCGATGTTCTCCCGGATCAGATCGAGGACGTGATCCTGGCCCCAGACGTCGTCGAAGCGGGTTGTGACCTCTTCGGGAAGGATGACGTCGGTACCACCTCGGGACAGCAACCAGAAAATCCCGATGAACTGGATGGCGACGAAGAGGAAGCCAAAGGAGAGCTGGAGAATGAAGGGGAACGCCTGGGCGAAGAGACGCGGTGCCTCGGCCAGCGCTTCCAACGGCCCGTTGACCTCGGGGACGAAATAGTCGATGAGCAGGGCGGCCACGAAGATGTAGATCACCCTGCGGACGAAGCGACCCACCCGGAACCTGGTCCACGGCTTCATGTGGGCGTGGGTCCAACGCTCGATGCCCCCGAAAAAGCTGTCCTGCCAGAACGAGTTGTACGCCGCCGACCGCTCGGACAGCCAGTAATGGATCTGCCGTGTCAGCTCGAGCAGGAACAGGATTCCCAGCGCCATTCCCGCCGTGGTCGTGAAGAAGACGGCGGCCGCCTCCCAGAAGCTGATGAATCCGACATCCTCGCTACTGGCGATGATGGCGCCGATGATGACGGCGAGGAGGACGAGGATCTTGATACGGTCCCACATGTCGGCCCGACGCCTGGTGGCGCGGATGTCCCGCTGCCTGGTGTTCAAGCCCTCTTGTTTACGAGCCATGAATCGACCACTCCCTCGATCGCGTCTTGATTGGCGATGAAACATTCACGATTGCACCCGGCGATCATCGAATACATGCGGGTGTCGTCCTCATTGGACACGGAGATCAGATAGGCCACTCCCTGGGCGGTAGCCGTCTCGTCCTGGAAAGCGACAAGCACTCTGACCCCGTCGAACCCGTTGCCGAAGCTGAAGTCCTCTTTGGTGATCTCCTCGCTGTTGGAGAGCCCGTAATACGGGAGGACGGACTGGGTCAGCATGGCACGGGAGAGGAGGTCTTTCTCCACCTCACCGACCTGCCGCACCGACATGGATCCAATCGGGTATTCGGCCTCGGCGAGGTCTTTCGCCACATTGGAGACGTCGCGTACCGGTCCACCGTCGAATCCCACGCTGCTGATTGCGGGAAAACTGAAGCCCTGGACCTGCTCGTCGAAGGGCATGTCCTCCAGCTCGGAGAGCTCGGAATGCTCGTAGACATGCCATGACTCCGGGAGATCGAACCGGCTCAAGCGCTCGTCGTCGGTGAAGGTGACCACACCATCCGACTCAGTGCCAGAACATGCCGCGAGCAAGAAGAAGAAGCTCGCCGCGATCATCAACCCAGAACGGGAGGTAGCGATCCTTCTGATGGCCACCAGCCTAGAGCCGGTCCCGAGTTTGTTGGCCAGATCCGGGATGTTTGCCGCTATCTTCCCCAGCCGTGAAACCCGTCACGAGACATGTGGTCCTCCGTGCCGACGATGCCCGTTACGACGTGCCATCGGAGATGGCGGACCACGTTTCCGGGTATGCCCGATGGTCGATGATCGACCACACCATCCCCGGTGCCGTGCACACTGGATTCGGGGTGAGCAGGCTCGACGCCGGCGGGCGGGTCGATGCACATGTCCACTCGTTCGAGGAGTCCTTCTACGTGCTGGATGGCTCGGTCATCGTGGAGACGCCTGAAGCGACGGTCGAGCTCGTGCCGGGTGACTACGGGATGGTCCCCATCGGTCTGCCCCATGCCTGGCGGAACGAATCGGGACAGGATGCGAGCTGGGCCGATCTGATGACACCTCAACCTCGCCCTTGGTTCGACGGCGACACTTACTTCGTTCCCGGACCGCCCGAACAAAAGCCGATACCGGTCGATCCCCGTGACCCCCGGACCCGCTCGTTCGGGCACATCGCGCCAGAGAACATGGATCCGGGCCAGCAGAGCCAGAACTTGTTAGCAGTGTCGGCAAGCATGCGCACGGCCCTCCTCGTCTACACCGGCATCACGGTGAAGATGATGTCCGACACCGACCTTGGCGCCCAGCTGTCCACGATGTTCATGGTCCAATACGACCCTCGGGGTGGGCCCGGGTTCCATGACCATCCGCTCGAGGAGACCTACTACATCCTCGATGGCGAGGTCGAGGCATGGTTCGATGGCGAGCAGTACTTGCTGAAGGCCGGCGACGTCGCCTTTGCCGGGGTGGGGGCGGTTCATGCCTTCAACAACGCCACCGAGACCACGGTGCGCTGGCTGGAGACTCAGGCCCCGGGCCCTCCGGCTCGACATTCTTACCGCTTCGCCCGGGACTGGGACTATTTGACCGAGCGTCTCGGCGAGGGTTGAGCTCAGGCCTGCGTCAACGAGAGCCGGTCATAGGCGATGCCTCGCCCGGGCTCCTCGGCCCGACAGGTCAGGTAATCGGATTCGGGTAGCTCTCGAGCCCCAACCTGGACCTGGTAGTCCATCCCCTCAGGCACCCGAAAGACCACCTCGGCCTGATCGTGGCTGAAACGTCGGTATTCGACCAGCGTGAGATCGTCGAGTCCGGTCAAGCCCATCGACTCGCGTAGGAAGTGCTCGGCGGCCTGCAGCAGCCGGGGATGGATGCTTCTCCCCCGGTGATGAGAGAGGTCGAGCCTCCCAGCCTCATATTCTGCGACGAGATTGGCCGCATCCTCCGCATCGACACGACCGAAATAGTCACCTCGCGGGAGCACGAGGACGTTTCCCGCGAAGCGGTCTCCGCCTATGTGGGAGACCTCCCACGTCTGATCCGGCCGGAGTTGTGACATGGCTCGATAAAGGGGCCGTCCGTTGTCGGCGCAACATATGTCATGCCGGCCGTGCGTGCAGACGAGGTAGACGGGATCCTCGACCGCCTGGCCGAATTCGGGCATCCTGCCCTCGGCCAATCCTGCGATGTCGAGACTGCCGATCTCGGTCGGATCGGAGAACGAGCCTGCAACCAGCGAGGGCTGACGATCGGTGCCGCCGGAGCTTGCGACGTAGACGACGGGAGACGGAGCCTCACGATTCCTCCTCCGTATCAGCAAGGTCCTGATCCCGAGTCGGTTCGCGGCTTCGGCTAACGACCTGGCACTTTCCGGGAACCCGCTATCGGTGAGGGCGTCGGGGCCCCACGCTCCCGGCTGCTCGAACAGGATCCAGCTATTGACCAGCGAGGCGGTCGCGAACAATTCCTCCGCACGCCCCAAGGACTCGCCGGAGCAACGAGGGCGCCCCGGGATCACTCGACGACCTCGAGCAGTCCTTCCACGATGAGGCGGCGGACGAGCACGATGCGACCGGGTTCGTCGAGATATGGAGCCAGTTGCGATACTGGAAGTTGCTCGTGGTCGAGCACACTCTGCATGGCGGGTCTGAGCCAGGCCGGCAATCTCAACTCGCGGTCACCGAGGAGCACTGACAGCTCACCATCTGCCGACGAGAGGGCGCACATGGCCCCCTCCCGCTTCTGCACGACGGACTCGTCCGCTAGATCGTCGAGCGAAAGCATCTGATGGATCTGTCCACGTAGGACTGGTTGCCGGGTGGTCAGGAACCGTCGGCGGAGCCGTTCGGTGATGATGTCGGCGTCTGCCTTGGCGAGCAGAGCGCCAATTTCGGTGAGCCGCTCCTCGACGATCTGACCCAAATCGTTTTTGTCGGCGAACCTGAGGGGCAGGGGCTCATTGACCGTCAGATCCCGGCTCGTGAGCGTCACGGCCTCGTTCAAAACCGTCGCCCACGTGAGGCTGAGGATGCCGACCGTGATGTGGACCGACGCATCGTCCTGCGTGCTGGCGGAATGTGGGAACCCGGCCGGGATGTAGAGCGAGTCACCCGGGCCGATGGCCGAATCGATCAGCGCCGGCCTGGTCGGGGGCAAGTCGTGCCGCTCGTGAACCTTCCATTGCTTCGCGCCGTGCGATTGCAGGACAAACACGTCGTGCTCATCCTCGTGGACGTCAAATCCCCGCGATCCGGGTGGGGTGACATAGGCGTTGGCCTGAACGGGATGCCCCAGAGACTGTTCGAGTTGCCTGCAGAACAGAGCGAGGGGCTCCCAGTAGCGGTGCATGCCCTGGAAAACCATGGTCGCCCCATCGCCAAACTCGCGGAACACCGCCCGAGCATCGAGTACGCCGATCGCAGCATCGGACCCGGTTCGGGTCGTTTTCGTGTAGCTACCAGAAGGAAGGCTGTCTCCGTCCTTGACCAAGCGAAAGGCCGGTAGGCGCAGACCTTGGGAGGAGACGATGCGATCGACGTCGTCCAAGGAGAGGAGGTCGTCGAACCCCCGATCCCCTTCGGACATTCGATAGAGGGGCCTCTCGCCCCAGAACTCTTCTTCAAATCGCCCCGGATCACCGACGCAACGGCTGAGGGCTCCGGAATGCGAGGACTCGATTGGGCCGGACTCGGAATGCAGGGTCAGCTGTCCCGGGAGTCGGTGTCGGTTGTGTCGACACCATCCGTGTCCGTCGTATCCACCCCGTCCGTGTCGGTGGAGTCGACTCCGTCGCTGTCTGTCGAGTCGACGCCGTCCGAGTCGGGATCAGTCGAATCGCTGTCCCGCGTGGTCGCCGTTGGTCCCGCAGGTGTAACGGTACGAATGTCTTCGTCGCTCAGGGTCCCGGGAGTGGTCTCACTCTCGCTCATGTCATCTCTCCTCGATCGAGGGCGTAAAGCCCGAAGATACGGGCGGATACGTACCCGGAATCAACCAGTTCTACGCAGACGCCTCGACGGCAGCGTTGTCACTCGTCGCCAGCACGAGCTGCCCGTCGCATGAGATGTAGACCACCTCGATGTTGGCGCCGGCATTTGCCACGCGTCGACCGATCTCGCCCATCTCGCCGGGGCGGTCCTCGAAGGCGACTTTCACAACTTCGTTGTCGGCGCCAACCTGGATGCCGGCGTCGGTGAGGGCCGACCTTGCGGCACCGGCGTCCTCGACGAGGATGTGCACCTCGCCGGACCCGGCCGTGCCCGAAATGCCGTCGATGTTCACGCCGGCGCGTCCCAGAGCGTCGCCCAAATCGGCCAGAGCGCCAGGGCGGTCCTCCAATGTGACTGTCAGATCGCGTGCCATGAGTTGCTCCTTTCTGACGGCTCGAACCTACGCCGATGGGTCGGTCTACGGTTGAAGGATGGCCACCTGGGACGACGTCCGACGGATCACACTCGAGCTCCCGGAGACGTCGGAGCGGATCAACGAGGGAGTACAACAGTGGCGGGTCAAGGAGAAACTGTTGACCTGGGAGCGTCCATTGCGACGAGCAGACCACAAGGCGCTCGGCGATGCGGCTCCCGACGGTGACATCCTGGCGATGTGGGTACCTGACCTTGGCGTCAAGGAAGCCTTGCTCTCCGACGACCCCGAGGTGTTCTTCACCACGCCTCATTTCGACGGCTACCCGACGGTCCTCATCCAGCTGGAGAAGATTCCGGTGCCAGAGCTCGAGGAGCTCATCATCGAGGCCTGGCTCGATCGTGCCCCGAAACGATTGGTCAGCGATTACCTGAAAGCTTCTGAGTGACCGGTTAACTAGAGATCCGACCCAGGAACCACGCCACGCCATCGCCCTCGTGGTCCGCCAAAATCTCGAGCTCGCCGAAGGCTTCCCGTAGCTCTCCGGGCCGGGCGTGGAAGCGACCAGGCTCGCCACCGACTTCGCTGAGGCTGGCGATGGCGAGCAGGCCACCGGGCGCCAGCCGCTCGATCAATTCTCGATCCAGCCGTGGCTCCCGATACATGTTGCACACCACTAGATCCATCGGCGGTCCTGGAGGCAAACCCTCGTCCAAATCCCAGACCTCGAACCGACACTGATCGGCAGCACCGCTGCGTTGCGCCAGATCGCGGGCGAATTCGATGGCGACCGGCGAGACATCGACACCGAAGACGTCCAAGCCGCGAAGGCCAAGCCAGACCGACAGCTTGCCGCGGCCGGAGGCGATTTCTAGGGCGGTGCCTTCGACCGGGAACAGATCCTCGATCGCAGCGAACACAGAGGGGGGACCCGGGTGACCGGACTCAGGGCCCGCCTCAGCGTGCCGCTCGTCCCAACGTCGGCGGTCAGCTTCACTCACGGCTGGCACAATATGGCCTTGGCCGATTCCGATCCGGTTTCCCTGATTCGTCCCGAAGATCGAGTCGATGGTGACCAAACACCAGGAATGATTCGTGAGCAAGCGCTGGTCACTGACGATATGTGGGCGGGTTTGGTGAGGACCGAGCCGCACATGGTTTCCGGATGGCACCACCACGGCGACCACGAGACCTCGATCTACGTGATCTCGGGTGCGCTGCGAATGGAGTCCGGTCCTGAAGGCGAGTCAATAGTCGAAGCTGTTCCCGGCGACTTCCTCTACGTCCCCAGGGGAGCGGTTCATCGTGAAGCCAACCCCGGGGACGAGGAGAGCCAGATCGTCGTGGTCCGGGTCGGGCACGGGCCCACTGTCATCAATATGACGACTCCCGCGAACCGTCAAACCTGAAACTCCACCTGGCTTGGTGAGAGCAGCCCCGAACGGATGACTGCATTGGGCTGGTACTCCCCGAGAAGGTCGAGAAGGTCCTGAGTGGCTCCCGCAATCTCTGCTTCGGCGTCGGGATGTTGGCCTTCGACGGTGATCAACGCCTCGACTGTGGTGGCACGGGCGGCGCTTTGGTCGCTCTGTCTCCAACACCACCTACGTGCGCTGACCAGTCCCGCCCCATCGACGAATACAACTTCGCCCGGCTCCGGGTTCGAGGGCGAATCGCTCCCAAGGTCCGTGAATTGCTCCTGTCCTTCAGCGAATCGAACCGTGGTGAGGCCAGTCGCCACCGCTTGATCGAACACTGCGACCGGCAGCCGCCAGCGGATGCTCACCATGTTGGCCAGGTCAACCAACGGGTTGATCGCCGGGATATCACCTTGCTTGGTCAGACGTCGGAGAAGCGCCTCGGCTGCGCTGCGGTATTGGGTGGGTTTGACTCCGAACCGACTGAAGGTCGCCCGCCATGCCTTCAGGCTGGGGATCTCGGAAAGAGGCATATCACCGATCGCATCAATCGCCTGCGCCTGCTCCGCCTGATAATGGTGGTCGAGTGATGATGGTGAGGTCGTGTTCTCGAGCCCACGGGCGTGGATAACACCACCCCGTGTCGTCGGGAAGGTGGCAAGCACCTCGTCGGAATAGCGGAACCCGACCATTCCCTCAGTCTGACATCACCCTCGGCGAGTCTCGACCGCAGCCACGGCTTCTGTGTACCGATCCTCCCATCGATGGACATCGGCATCCTCCAACAGACCGACGGTCCCAGTGTCGAGGAGCTCGATCAATTGGTCGAGACAGACGTGGTAGCCCGCGGCGGCGTCCTTGGCGATGTCGATGTCCTTGCCCAGCCATGTTGTCAAGGTCAGCAGGGTCCCGTCGGAAACAGCTTCCAGTTCCCAGCGCAGCACGTCGGTATCCCAGGTCCACTCGAACACCCGGTATGGGTCCCACACCAGGATCTTTCCATAGAGAATCGGATCCTCGATCGAGTACCGCTCGATCTGAGCCGGCCAGAAGGGCAGTTCGATGTCCGCCCCTTCCTTGCGCTCACCCACGATGTCACAGGGCATCCAGTGTCTGAGCTGTTCCGACTCCGTCAGACCAGCCCACACCTTCTCGGGAGGATGGCGCAGTATCCGCTCGTAGCGGAGACCCCATCGCTCGCCGTCTCGGAGAACGGTCCCCATCGGTTGGTCTCTCGTGCTCATATGACCTCCATGTCGTCGAGACGACGCTCGAGGGCATCGAGCCGCTGCATCCACACCCGCCGATAGGGATCGAGCCAGGCATCCAGCTCGATCAGGGGCTCGAAGCGGACCCGGTACAGGCGTCGTTGGGCGTCGGGCCTCACCGAGACCAAACCTGCCGTTCTGAGCACCCTCAAGTGCTTCGAGACGCCCGGCTGCGAAATGCGCAGAGCAGTGACCAGGTCTCCTACCGGCCGCTCTTCATCCCGGAGGAGCTCCAGGATCCGGCGGCGGTTTGGGTCGGCCAATACCTCGAATGTCGTAATACTTGTAGAGTACCACTGTGTTTATATAACCGCACCCGTATCTACAACATTTCCTCGCAACATCAACACCACACGACCCTCCCCCCACCCCAACTACCCGCCCTCTCGTTTATCCCCTCACCCCCACCAAAGAGGAAGACATCTCCTCCTGCCCTCGCCACGTC
>JARDZU010000196.1 GCA_029240695.1 Acidimicrobiia bacterium
CTGAGAACGAGTACGCGGTCGATCCGGTAGGCGTGGCCACTATGAGCCCATCGGCGCGATACGTGAGGAAATGCTCGTCATCGACGGCGACATCGAGGTGAATGAGGCGCTGGCTGTCGACCTTCTCGACTACGACATCGTTTACGCCCGTGGCCGAGGCTCCTTCCACCGTCGCCTTGACGGTCATACGCTCCGAGACCTCGTAGTCACCGCCGAGCAGTCGGGTGATCACCTGGTCCAGGTCGTCCGGCTCGGCCTCCGCCAGGAACCCCATCGTGCCGAGGTTGAAGCCGAGCACGGGAACATCGTGGGCGAGGGCGCGCTGGGCCGCCGCCAGCACTGTCCCGTCGCCTCCCACGGCCAGGATGAGGTCTGGACTCTCCCCATCGTCCTCGACCACCTTGCCCCCCGCCGAGGCAATCGCCACCCTCAGCTTCTCGGCGAAGGCACGCGCATTCTCCGGCCCATGCCGTACCTCGAGGGCAAACTTCATTCAGGCACCTCCAAGACGATCCCTTCATCGCCTTTGCGAAGCCAGAGTAGGTACTCGACGTTGCCATCTCGTCCTTCGATCGGGGAGCGAATGATGCCGCGGGCACCCATTCCGGCTTTCCCGAGGCACTCGATCACTTTGCGAACGGCTTGATCCCGCACTTCGCGGTCGCGGATGACCCCGCCGTGGCCCACTTTGCCTTTGCCCGCCTCGAACTGGGGTTTCACGAGTAGGACGAAGTCCGCACCGTCGGCGGCCGATTCATCGAGCTTTTCGGCGACTGCGCAGAGCGAGATGAATGAGAGATCCGCGACGATGAGCGGATAAGGACCGTCTAGTTGGGCCACATCGACCAGACGAAAGTTGGTCCGCTCAACAGAGACGACTCGCTGGTCCTTCCGAAGGCGCTCGTGCAGCTGAGCCCGCCCGACATCGAGAGCGGTCACCGATCGCGCACCCCGCTCCAGGGCAACCTCGGTGAACCCGCCGGTCGAAGCCCCGATGTCGAGGACTACTTTGCCGGTCGGGTCGACTGGGAAGGCATCGAGGGCGGCGAGCAGCTTGAACGCCCCGCGGGACACCCACTTTCTCTCCTCGCCCACTACCGATATCGGGGTGTCGGCGGAGACGAGGGAAGCCGGCTTTGGGGTAGGCATACCGCCTACCAGGACCTTCGACTCCGTGATGAGCCTCTGTGCCTCGGTGCGGCTACCGGCGAGCTCGCGCCGGACGATCTCGGCGTCGAGACGCCTCCTGGTCAGGACGGCTCCGATTCCTCGAGGAGTGAACCGAGGAGGTTGGCGAGCTCCGCGGCCGGTTCGGGCAAATCGGCGGGGTCGAGCTCCTCGAGACGGGCAAGCGCGGCTTCCAGCTTCTCGACTTGCTCCTGGGTGATTTCCATCTCCGGATTATCGCCTAATTGCACAGGCGACCACCAGATCCTCGATCCTCACGCGGCGCTGTCGTCGACGCGAAGGACCGCCAGAAGCACCCTCATCAGGAGGATCATCGCCAAGGCGAGGCCGATCCAGCCGAGGACCTCGTACAGGTCGACACCGATCGCTGCGAACCTCGGGCCGCCTTCGGTTCTCAGCAGCAAGACAGAGACAAGGCCCACTCCGATGCTGAGAAGGGCCAGGACGACACGGTTGACCAGACGCTCGAGCACGCGGACCTCGTGGGCGTCGGTGAAGAGCCTCAACCGGGTCGTGAGGCGGCCGTGCTCGAGAAGCGTCGCGATCCGATCCATGTGACGCGGGGCGCGACTGAGGAGTGGGCCAAGCTGAGCCCACTCCTGCTGAACCAACTCGGATACCGACCCGGGCAGCATCCGCTCCCGAAACTCGGCGCCTCCAACGTCTGCGATCACATCGATCAGTGGGTAGCCGGGCGACAGTTGCTCCACCGTCCCGGCGAGAGTCGCCAGGGCACGGAACATCGTTGTGGTCGATCGGGGAAGCTTCATCTGGAGCTTGTTCGTCAGTGCGAGCAAATCTGTGAGAGCGTCCGGGGACGGGAGCCCGGAGCTGACATCGGCGGCCAGAAACTGGGAGAGGGCCCTTTCGATCTCATCCGGATCCCGGGTCGGGCTGACCGCGCCTATCGAGACCATGGCTTCGTGGAGCAACGATGGCTGCTGCAGCTTGATGGCGACCAACATCTGAAACACCGAGGCTCGCTCGAAGGTGTCCAGACGCCCCGCAATGCCGAAATCGATGAGACCGAGGTCGCCGTTATCGAGAACCAAGACGTTGCCTGGATGGGGATCGCCATGGAATCTTTCCCCCTTGAGCATGGCTTGGACCTGAGAGATGCAGAGGGCATCCGCGAGCAACCGCCCGCGAGCGGGCTCCATCCCGGAAGTCTGGGACGAAAGGGGGACGCCGGGCAGCCTCTCCATCACCAGCATTCGCTCGGATGTCAAGGAGTTGATGATCTGGGGGGCGACTACACGAGGTTGACGGTCCATCGCCGCGCCCGCTTCGATGGCGTGACGAGCCTCGACGTGGAAATCCAGCTCACCATGAAGGACGTCTGAGAATTCATCGACGAGTGAGGTGACCTGGTAATGGGCCCCCCAGGTCGTGCGCCTTTCTGCCGTCCTGGCCAGCCAACGGGCAATAGCCAAATCTCGTTCCACCTGCTCTCTCAGACCGGGCCGCCTCACTTTCACCACTACGGCACGCCCATCGAGGAGCCTTGCTGCGTGAGCCTGGGCGATCGAGGCCGACCCCAGGGGATCCCAGTCGACCTCCGAAAACACCTCGTCGATCCCTAGACCGGTTTCCTCCCGAATCACCTGTGCCACTTGATCCTCGGGCAAGGGCGCGGCCGACCCATGAAGACGCCCTAGCTCTGCCATCGCGGCTGGAGGGAGGAGGTCCGGTCGCGTCGCCAGGAGCTGGCCCAACTTGATGAACACTCCCCCCGATTCCTCGAGGGCAACGCGGACCCGGCGAGCGAGCTCCTCGGGGCTACGCGTCGAGACCTCACCCCGACGCAAACCGACCAATGGGGCGAGGCCGTTACGGGCGATGATGCGGGTCACCTGCCAGCCGCGACGGATAATCCCGGCGCGACGACGTAATGCCTTGAACGGATGGGGCACATGCAGACCCCGCCGTGCCCTCGGCTGCGCGAAAAGAAGCTCGAGCACGACTATCGCCCCCATCGTGCCGATCAAGGCGAAGGGCAGGGAGAGGGCGAAGATCTGTCCCCCCTCGATCTCCTGATCCTGGGTGAAGTCCCGGACCAGGAGCAGGATGGCCACGGCCATGCCGAAAACGACCCCCACGAAGATGGCGAGGAGGGTTCTCCGCCAGGTCAACTCGCGGGCTCCAACCAGGCCTCGGGCTACCCATGCGAAGAGGAGCACGAAGCCGATGGTCAACAAGAAATCGCCCATGCTCGAAGGCTACGGGACGGGGACAGGAGCCGTTTCTTCTCAGATAGCCAGCACGAGGTCGACTGCCGCCGCCAGATCGGGTGCGACGTGATCTGCGCCGAGCGCCTCCCTCTGGGCAGTCACACCTGAGAGGACGAGGATGGAGGTCCAGTCGGGCTCTGTGGCGGCGAAAGCGACGTCGGTGTCAACCCGATCGCCGATGATCCATGCCGATCCGATCCCTCGAGCCCGGAGCAACTCCCTCATCGGTCGGTGCGGCTTGCCGGCGACCTCGGGAATGACTCCGGTCGTCGCTTGCACCGCAGCAACCATCGCTCCTCCACCGGGGAGCAGGCCGCCTGGAACCGGATATGTCGGGTCGGTGTTGGTGGCGATAAACCGCGCCCCGGCCCGAACTGCGTCCGCCGCTCTGGTCAGTCGTTCGTAGCTCAAGTCCCAATCGAGCCCGACCAGGAGCGCTCTAGCTTGCATAGGATCGTCAGTCACCCCGATCCCCGCCTCGGCCAATGCTGTCGTGATCCCATCCGAGCCCAGGACCATCACCGGATGCTCTGCTTCCTCCAGCATCCCCACCGCTGCCTCGGAGGAGGTGACAATTGAGTCAACAGGAATGTCGACACCGGTCATCGTCCATATCCGCTCGGCGACGTTTGCCGGCGTTTTCGTGCTGTTGTTGGTGGCGAAGTAGAGGTCCACTCCCGCCGTGACCAAGCGGTGCAGGGCTGTGTCCGAACCGGGGATGAGCTGGTCGCCGCGATAGACGACGCCGTCGACGTCGCAAATGACTGTCATGGCGCGGTGAAGAATCGCTCCAGGACATGTTCGTAGAGGACGGTGGTCCGCTCGACAGACGCTGCCGAAATCCTCTCGTCGTGGCCGTGGAAGAGCGACAGCATCTCGGAGAAGCCCATGCGTTCGTCGAAGAGGCCCACGCCGTAACAGATCGTGCCCCTCGCCCGCCAGAAGCGGGCGTCGGTCGCTGCTGTCATCAATGTCGGCGCCAGATTCCGGTGACCGTCCAGTTCCTCGACGGCGCCCCCGATGGCTTCCCACAGGGCGTTGCCGGTCGGTGAGACGGTCGGCTCGCTGTCCATCACCGGGATGATCTCGATGTGACCGGACCCGGTCCCCATGGACTTTCGGAGATGGGCGTCGACGAACTCACGATCCATTCCAGGCAGTCCGCGTATGTCGAGCTCGGCATGGGCCTTGTCGGCTATGACGTTGGTCTTGGTCCCTGCCTTGATCACATTGGACGAGATCGTGAGATGGGTGGCGGCGTGGATGTAGCGGGCCAGCGCCGGGTCGTCCACAGCTATCCGATCGATCTCCTCGTCCAATTGGTCGATGTCGGTGAGCCGCTGGACCGAGTCGGCGTCGAGGCCTAATTCCTCGACGAAACTCAGCCATTCCTCGGTCACTGCCGCCGGCGCGGGGGCGCTGATGATCCCGTCCAGTGCCTGGACCATCTTCTCCAGGGCGTTGTCCGCGCCATACGGGATGGAGCCATGTCCAGGTGTGCCGCCCGTTTCGAGAAATGACCAATAGGCGCCCTTCTCCCCGATCGAGACCGGCACGGTGCGTCGGCTCCCCACGGTCAACGCGGGGTAGGCGAGTTCCGTCAGCAGGTAATCGGTGGATACCAGGCTCCAGTGCTCGTCGACGAGATGCTTTGCACCGAGCCGCCCACCCGCCTCCTCATCGGCGACCGCGGCGAAAAGGAGGTCGCCACGTGGCGTCCTATCCCCGATCAGGTAGGGACGTACCGCAGCAGTCATGGCCGCGGTGACGTTGAGCATGTCCACGGCACCCCGGCCGTAGAC
>JARDZU010000045.1 GCA_029240695.1 Acidimicrobiia bacterium
CCCGAACCCCGACCAGTGCCTCGGTCTGCTCCCCGTCGACGTCGGCGACGATGACATCGTCTTCGATCTTGGTGGTAACGGTCCCTTCCAGACCAAATGCATCAACCAAACCCTCGAGAAAGTGGGTGGCGATTCGAGCCTGCTCCTCGATCGTGATATCGGGACGATCGTCGATCTTGGGCTCTCGTTTCTCTCCCTGTTGGTTCATATGACGACCCTTGCTCTGCGATTGTTGGACCCGTTGATTGCCGCCACCATTCTTAGCCGAAGTCGGTGCATTTTGCTGCTTGGATCCACGCTCCTGACCCTGACCCCTGCTCTCCCGCTTGCGCTCATTGCGACGCCGCCGGCTCTTCCGGCGCTTCACCCTGACCACGGCGTCCTGACCACCGAGGCCCAGGAAACCCTTCTCCGGCTGCTGAATGACTTCGACCGCCAGCTGTTCTCGGTCGGTTACACCGAGCTCCTGCATCGCCGCCTCCACCGCCAGGTCGACGGTTCTGGCCCGCACCTCGATCTCGACGTAACTCACGTCACCTCCTCCTGCGCCGTCGGCGCTTGTCTGCGGCGCCCTGTTGGGGTTTCTTCGCCTCGGCTTGTTCTGAGGCCGGGATTGCCTTTGGTTCTTTCTTTGGCTCCTCGGTCGTCGTGGCCGCCGGCGTCGGGCGTCCGTCCATCTTGAAGATCAGGGCCTGCTGGCCAAGTCGGAACAGGTTTCCCGTCGCCCAATAGATGATGAGGCCTGCGGGGAAGTTCCAGGAGATGAAACCGATGAAGAGCGGCATGATCTTGGTGATCGCCTGCTGAGCGCCGGCACCCGGCTGACCAGCGGGGCGTTCCTGTCCATAGGTGGCATGCCATTGCTGGACGTACTGGGTGGCCACCATGAGGACAATCATGATCAGATAGGGGAGGGCTGCGCGCAGCCCGAGTGCCATCGCCTCGGACGGGCTCGTGAACAGGTCCATACCGAGAAATGTCTTGGGGACGTCGTCGGCCAGCGCCAGCCCCAGGGCGCTTTCTGGCGCGATGTATTGCTCCGGTGTCTGAAGAAGGCGGAACAATGCGAACCAGATCGGCATCTGGACCAGGAGGGGGAGGAGACACCCGCCGGGAGTGGCCCCGGCCGACTTCTGCAGCTCCATGAGCTTCTTCTGCATCTCCTGGGGGTCGTCCTTGTACTCCTTCTGGATCCGCTTGATCTCGGGTTGGATCGCCGTGAACGCCCGGGTGGCCCGGGTCTGTTTCAAGGTGAGGGGAAACACCAGGAGGTTGACCACGATGGTCAGCAGGATGATGGACAGACCGAGAGACACCCCCTCGGCGAACACGCCATCGAGAAGGTCGTAGAAGAAGCCAAGGATCGAGCCGAGGCCCCTGATCAGTGTGTTGAATATCTCGCCCATCAGTTGGCTCTCCAGGTCTCAGGCACCGGGTCATAGCCACCGGGGCGGAGGGGATGACATCTGCCGATTCGCTTCATCCCGAGCCAGGACCCCCGGATCACGCCGAACCGCTCGATCGCCTCCGCCGTGTAATGCGAGCATGTCGGCTGATAGCGGCAATTGGCTCCGAGGTTGGGACTTACCAATTTCTGGTAAATCCGGATGAAGCCGACGGCAATCATGCGAGGACGGAAGATCGAGTCAGACATCAGGCGTCTCCAGGGCGCGTTCCAGCCACCCCACCAGCTGGGGATGCGGGGCGTCTGCTACCTGGCTGCTGCCGATGAACACGTAATCCGATCCTGGTTTCAACTCCACCCCCCGCAGAGAGTGTCGAAGACGGCGCTTGATCCGATTCCGGGTGACCGCATTGCCCGCGCTCCTCGAGACAACGAGCCCGACACGTGACACTCCCGGCTGACCGGAGCATTTCACCATCACGACGCCCCCCGAGCGGCGTCTTGTCCCCTCCTTCAGCACCCGTCGAAAGTCTCTAGGGGAGCGAAGGGATTCGAAGTCAGGCAGCGAGACGCTTCCGACCTTTGAGCCGGCGCGCCTTGACGATCCCGCGCCCAGCTCGGGTCTGCATGCGATGACGGAAGCCGTGACGGCGCTTTCGCCTTCGAACCTTGGGTTGGTAAGTCCTCTTCATGACAAAACAAGGGGGGTAGAAGTGTGAGTCACGATAGGTTACGAATCCTCGCCGAACTATGTCAAAGTTCGATTCGATGGCCGCTTGGACCGAGCCTCGATTCCATCTCGGCTCCAGATGGGCGGGAGCGCGAAGAAACCAAATAACTCGCGAAAAGAATGCCACCGCCGCTCGGGCTGGTTTTGGTCGCAGGAAGCCGTGGAAGAGACTGGAAAAACCATATCCGACCTGGGATTTCCCTGTGGATAGAAGTGGCGCCACTCTTCCACACCGTCAATTCTCGCGTTCTTGACGGAGTCGCGATCGAGGGTCGATACTCGCCTGCCTTGGCCTTGGGAGCGCGATTCGACTTCCCCAGTCGTCCGCGGAGGACTGGACCGCTCTCGGTGACGAGCTGGTGGATGTTCCCGGTGGATGTTCCACAGTCCTTTCCACAGATGTGGATGGATCTGTGGACAACCTTTCCGGCAGGAGGAGTGGTCTTGGTACAAGAGCAGACGGCACCCAGCGGCTGGGGCCAATTTCAAGACGTGTTGCGGGCCGGGGTTTCGAAAGGGAACTGGGACACGTGGTTATCGCGTCTCGAGCCCGATTTCGGGGGTGAGACCCCCACGCTGGTCGCGCCGAGCGAGTTCCATCTGCGCTGGGTGCGCGACAAGCACGGGGACCTGATCGATTCCGCCTATCGCGACGCCTTCGGGAACCACTCTCACCCGGTTTTCAAGGTCGTCGAGCCCGAGCCAGGAGTCGAGCCGGCTCTTCCCCTCGACGACGGTCTCGCCGATCCGACTCGTCGATCGGCGACAGGGAGTGACGACGGCGTCCCGGCGACCAATCTGTTCTCCCGTTATCGCTTCGAGAGCTTCGTCGTGGGCCAGTCGAACCGCTTCGCCTGGGCAGCAGCCATGGCCGTCGCCGAACAACCCGGTGCTCACTACAACCCACTGTTCATCTATGGCGGTGCCGGCTTGGGCAAGACCCACCTGCTCAACGCGGTGGGACATCAAGCCCTAGAGATGTACCCCAATCTGGTGGTCCGATACGTCTCGTCGGAGAACTTCCTCAACGACTTCATCGACTCGATCCGTCGCAAGCGCCCAGATGACTTCAAACACAGGTACCGGGGAGTCGACATCCTCTTGTTGGACGATGTTCAGTTCTTCGAGGGCAAGGAGCAGATCCTCGAGGAGTTCTTCCATACCTTCAACTCGCTCTATGAGTCCGGTAAGCAGATGGTCATCAGCTCCGATCGCCACCCCCGCAACCTGTCCTCGTTGGAGGACCGGTTGCGCAGCCGATTCGAATGGGGCCTGCTCACGGACATCCAGCCCCCGGACGTGGAGACTCGTCTTGCCATTCTGCGGAGAAACGCGGAGTTTGCCCCACGCCCTGTGCCCCTCGAGGTCCTCGAGCACATCGCCGGGCTGGTCTCGGACAACATCCGCGAGCTCGAGGGTGCCCTGACCAGGGTCACCGCCTGGTCGGCCCTCAATCGGCGGGACATCGACCTCGAGACCGCCGAGCGCGTCCTCCGGGACATCGTCACCAACGAGGATCTGGCCCCGCTGGGGCCGGACATGATCATCCGGGCCACTGCCACGGCATACGGCTTCACCGTCGAAGACGTGCTCAGCCCGAGCCGGCGACAACCCCTCGTCCTGTGCCGTCAGATCTCGATGTACTTGTGCCGGGAACTGACCGATCTCTCGCTGCCCAAGATCGGTGAGCACTTCAAGCGTGACCACACCACGGTCCTGCATTCCGTGGAGAAGGTGAAGCGGATCCTGCGCTCCGATCGGGCCGTATTCGACCGGGTGACACAACTCACACAGGACCTGAGGAAAGGTGGGAGGCTATCCACACGTGGCTGAGTTATCCCCGACTGCAGGCAACCATCACACAAAAGGTCCACATCCCACTGCACAGGCAAAACACCCGCCGGAGCCTGCGAGAATGCCGGTAATCCCCAAATCCACAACCCCCTACTACGACTAATACTCTTTAAATGAAAATCAATAGGAGCAGAAGAAGGGACCTCCACCTGTGAGAATCCGAGCACAGCGAGACGATCTCGCCGATGTCCTCGCCCGAGCCAACCGGGCAGTAGGCGCTCGCACTGCCTTGCCGGTCCTACAGGGGCTGTTGTGCGAGGTGTCTGGCACCACGCTCCGGGTGACCGGCACCGACCTCGATGTGACCGTGCGCACGGCGGCCGAGGTCGAGGTGATGGAGGAGGGACGGGCCGTCATCCCGGGCCGTCTTCTCTCGGAGGCGGTGCGCAAGATGCCGGCCGGCGCGGTGACGATAGGTGTGAGTGACACCGACATCGAGATCCAGGGGAATGGCCCCCGCTTCACGCTCCGCCCTCTCACTGTCGACGACTTCCCAGTGCAAGAGGACGTGGTGACCGATGGTGTCGAGGTCGATGGCGAGGAGCTGGCTGAGGCGATCTCTCAGGTGACGATCGCAGCATCCGGCGACGGTGCCCGTCCGATCTTGACCGGAGTCCTGTTCGAGAGCTCCGACGAAGGGCTTCGCATGGTGGCGACCGACTCATACCGGCTTGCCAAGAAGGAGCTCAAAGGCGTGGGCCTGGAAGGCTCTGCGCTGGTGCCGGCTCGCGGCTTGAGGGAGCTGCCCCGTTCCATCGGGTCGACAAAGGTGACCGCTCAGTTACGTGACCGCGAGGCAGTGTTCACGTCTGACAAAGGGATGCTGCGGTTGAGGCTGATCGACGGGAACTTCCCCAAGTACCAGTCGTTGCTGCCCGAGAGCTACCCGAGTCAGGTGGTGCTGGAGAAGGACGTCCTGCTCGAGGCTCTGGGCCGGGTCACCCTCGTCGCCGAAGATCACATCCCCGTGCGTCTCAAACTCATGGAGGGTGGGGTGGAGGTGGCTGTCAGTCGCCAGGACGTCGGCGGTGAGACCGAGCACCTCCCTGGTGCTTTCGAGGGTGCCGAGGAAGAGGTGTCGATAGCGTTCAATCCCAGATACCTCCAGGACGGAGTTACCGCGATCTCGGGCGATTCGATTCGGATCCGGGTCATTGACGCGTTCAAGCCGAGCGTGATCGACAGTGGTGCCGAGGATGACTTCCTCTACCTACTGATGCCCGTCCGGGTTTGAATGAAGGTCGACTGGGTCTCGCTCGCCCACTTCCGTTCCTATCAGGAGCTCGAGTGGCAGCCCGACCCCGGGGTCAACCTCCTGCTCGGTCCCAACGGGGCCGGGAAGACCAACCTCCTCGAGGCGATCGCCTACCTCTCGTCACTCCGATCATTCCGATCGGTCCCCGACCCCTCGCTGATCGCCGACGGTGAGATCGCCGCTGTAGTCAGGGCCGGGGTCTCCAGCGGGTCGCGGGAACGACTTGTCGAGATCGAGCTGCCCAGGTCCGGTCCCCGCCGTACCCAACTCGACAAGAGCCGTCTCCGGAAGACGGCCGATCTGCTCGGTGTGCTTCGTGTGATCGCCTTTCTCCCCGATGACCTGGACCTGGTCAAGCGTGGGCCCGCCTACCGCCGGGACCTCCTCGACGCCGTCGCCGTGCAACTCTGGCCCGCCGCTCATCACGATCAAGGCGAGTTCGATCGAGCGCTGCGCCAGAGGAACGCCTTCCTGAAGTCCGGGGGGCGTGACGACATGACCCTCTCGGTCTGGGACGCCCGTCTCGCTCAGTCGGGCGGCCGCGTCATGTCGCGGCGCGCCCGGGTGATCGAGACCCTGTCACCGCATCTGGAATCGGCATATGGCGACATCGCCGGGAAACCGGAGCGGGCTTCCATCGGATACATCGCGACGTGGGGCGCGCGGCATGCCCTGGACGGCGCCGCCGCCGACTTCACCGCCGCGATCCTGGGGTCCCTGGAGAGGTCGCGGAAGGTCGACTACGACCGGAGACTCACCTCGGTTGGGCCTCATCGCGACGAGCCGGTCCTCGCTCTGGACGGGATCGACACCCGTACCCACGGAAGCCAGGGTGAGCAGAGGACGATGGCGCTTGCAATCAAGCTCGCCGCCCACCGCTCGGTGGCCGAGATGATCGACGAGCCCCCGGTCCTGCTCCTCGACGATGTCTTCTCCGAGCTCGACCCGCAGCGGGCCGAGGCTCTCGCCAAGACGCTGCCGCCGGACACACAGACCCTGATCAGCTCGGCACGTCCCGAGGATGTGCCGGTCGAGGGCGCCGTCTGGAGGGTCGGCGACGGGGTGCGCCGATGAGCGACGGCGATCTCACCTCGTTCGGCGCCTCTTTGGAGGCGATGTTCCGCAAGATGGGGATGTCGGATCCAATGGCGTTGTCCCGTCTTGCCTCCGGCTGGGATGAGCTGGCCGGCACCCCGTGGTCGGGTCGTTCGAAGCCCCTCTTCATCCAGGGCAAGACCCTCGTCGTCGAGGCGGAGTCACCGTCGATGGTCGCGTTCCTGAGGTATGGAAGCGCCGATCTGGTGGCGGCCCTTGGGAGGGCTCTGGGTGAAGGCGTGATCGACAGGATCGAGGTGCGGGCACCTCCGAACCACTGACACCAAACCCCTTGATTGATTCGTTTTGAGCAGGTATTTCCGGTAAAATGACATCCGTGAAACTCGTCTGCAGCCGGGTCCCCGGCTCCTGACTCAGGTCCACCAGCAGACACACCCGAAGGTCCCACAAGGAGGGTCGTGACGGCCACTCGCGACAGTTACGAAGCCAAAGACATCACCGTGCTCGAGGGTCTCGAGGCCGTCAAGCGAAGGCCCGGGATGTATATCGGATCCACCGGTCCGAGAGGACTACATCACCTCATCTGGGAAGTAGTGGACAACTCGGTCGACGAGGCCATGGCCGGTCAAGCCACGCGGATCGAAGTGACACTTCTCGCCGACGGGGGCGTCGAGGTTGTCGACGATGGGCGTGGCATCCCTGTCGAGCACATGTCGAAGACGAAGCGCTCGGCGCTGACAACGGTTCTCACGACACTTCATGCCGGGGGCAAGTTCGAGCAGGGGGCCTACACGGTGTCCGGCGGGTTGCACGGCGTCGGGGTCTCGGTGGTCAACGCACTGTCCACCCGCCTCGAGGCAGAAGTCCGGCGCGGGGGCCATGTCTATTACCAGGAGTTCAGCGACGGGCAGCCCAAGACCAAGGACCCGAAGAAGCTCAAGGCGATCAAGAAGACGGGCACCACGATTCGCTTCTGGCCGAGTCCGGAGACATTTCAGGAGACCACCGAGTTCGATTACGACACGGTTGCCTCCCGCCTGCGGGAGACCGCATTCCTGAACCGGGGTCTTCAAATCACTTTCACCGATCGTCGGGGAGAGCCCGAGACCGTCGACGTCTTTCATTACAAGGGCGGGCTGGTCGACTTCGTCAAGCATCTCAACTCGCTTCGTGACCCCCTCCATCCCCACATCATCGACATCTCCGACGTCGGGGAGGACGCCGAGCTCGAGGTGGCCATGCAATGGACCACTTCCTACACCGAATCGGTGCTCTCTTTCGCAAACAACATCAACACGCACGAGGGCGGCACCCACGAGGAGGGCTTCCGCAAGGCCCTGACCAAGGCGATCAACGACTTCGCCCGGGCCAAGGGCTTGCTCAAGGAGAAGGACGAGAATCTGACCGGGGAGGACGTCCGCGAGGGATTGACTGCCGTGCTCTCGGTCCGGGTCAAGGAGCCCCAGTTCGAAGGCCAGACGAAGACCAAGCTGGGGAATACCGAGATCCGGTCCTACGTCGAGAAGACGCTCAACCGCAAGCTGCCGGAATGGCTGGAGCGATACTCACCCGAGGCTCGTCGCATCGTCGACAAGTGTGTCGGCGCCGCCAAGGCCCGGGAGGCGGCTCGCAAGGCCCGTGAACTGACCCGGCGCAAGTCGGGCCTCGAATCGGGCGGGCTCCCCGACAAGCTGGCCGACTGCTCATCCCGGGACCCGGGGGAGTCCGAGCTGTTCATCGTCGAGGGCAAATCCGCCGCCGGTCCCGCCAAGTCGGCCCGCGACTCGAACACTCAGGCGATCCTTCCCATCCGGGGCAAGATCCTCAACGTAGAGAAGGCCAGGCTGGCCAAGGCTCTGCAGAACCTCGAGGTGCAGGACATCATCACGGCCATGGGGACCGGGATCGGCGAAGAGTTCGATATCGAGCGGGCCCGCTATCACAAGATCGTCCTTCTAGCTGACGCCGACGTCGACGGCGCCCACATCCGGACCCTCCTGCTCACACTTCTCTTCCGCCACCTGAAGCCACTGATCGAGTACGGATACGTCTACATCGCCCAGCCCCCCCTCTACCGGGTCAAGGTCGGGTCCCAGGTTCACTACCTGAAAGACGACGGCGAACTCGTTGGCTTCAAGAAAGAGCACCCCAAGGTGAAGCCGACCCGTTTCAAGGGCTTGGCCGAGATGAACGCCCAGGAATTGTGGGAGACGACGATGAATCCCGCTACCCGTACCCTGCTTCAAGTCGAGATGGAGGACGCAGCGAGAGCCGAAGAGGTCTTCGTCACCCTTATGGGCGACGATGTCGCCTCACGCAAGGCGTTCATCCAACAAAACGCCGACGACGTCCGATTCCTGGACATCTGAGCCATGGCGACACGGAACCCACCAGCCGAGGGCGTGCCCCAGGTCGAGATCACCGACGAGATGGAGCAGAGCTTCGTCGACTACGCGATGTCGGTGATCGTCTCACGGGCCCTGCCCGATGTCCGCGATGGCCTCAAGCCGGTCCAGCGGCGGATCATCTACTCGATGTTCGAAAACAACATCACGGCAGGCTCAGCCCATCGCAAGTGCTCCAAGGTCGTCGGTGACGTCATGGGGAACTACCACCCCCACGGCGACACTGCCATCTACGACGCCCTCGTCCGCATGGGGCAGGACTTCTCGATGCGTCATCTCCTCATCGACCCGCAGGGCAACTTCGGCAGCATCGATGACCCGCCGGGCGCCGCCAGGTACACGGAGTGCCGGCTCACCAAGCTGTCCAACCACCTCCTCGAGGGGATCAGGGAGGACACGGTCAACTTCGAGGACAACTACTCAGGAGAGATGCAGCAGCCTTCGGTGCTCCCCGCCCGGTTCCCCAATCTGCTCGTCAACGGCTCTCAGGGGATCGCAGTCGGAATGGCCACCAACATCCCTCCCCACAACCTGAACGAGATCATCGATGCCTGCACCCACGTCATCGACAACCCCGACGCCACCACCGAGGAGCTGCTCGGCTTCGTCAAGGGACCCGATTTCCCCACCGGCGGTTTCATCGTCGGCACCGGTGGCATCCGGGACGCCCTCACGACCGGCCGGGGATCGGTGAAGATCCGGGCGGTCTGCGACGTGCAGGAGATCCGCAAGGGTCGCACGGCCATCATCGCCACCGAGCTTCCTTACCAGGTGTCGATGGAGCGGATCATCGCCAAGATCAAGGAGCTCGTCGACAACAAGCGCCTCGAGGGCATCGCAGAGGTTCGCAACGAGTCGTCCGACCGGGTCGGTACCCGCCTCGTCATCGAGCTGAAGAGCACTGCCGTGCCTCAGGTCGTCCTCAACCAACTCTTCAAGAACACACCGCTACAGGACTCTTTCGGTTACAACATGGTGTCGCTCGTCGACGGGGTGCCCCGCACCCTCGATCTGGCCGAGATGATCGGCTACTACCTCGATCATCAGATGGAGGTGGTGGAGCGAAGGACCCGCTTCCGTCTGGAAGAGGCTCAGGCTCGAGCCCACATCCTCGAGGGCCTCATCATCGCCGTCGACAACATCGACGAGGTCATCAAGATCATCCGTGGATCGGCCGATACCGCCGACGCCCGGAGCAACCTCATCGATCGGTTCGAGCTGAGCGAGATCCAGGCCAATGCCGTTCTCGACATGCCCCTGCGCCGGCTCACGGCTCTCGAGGTGGACAAGCTGCGCACCGAGTTGGCCGAGCTGCACGGCGTCATCGCCGAGTTGGAAGCCATCCTGGCCGACCCCAAGCGTCGCTGGGCGATCATCCGGGATGAGCTCTCGGACATCAAGGGGAAGTACGGGGAGAACCGTCGGAGCCGGGTCATTCCCGACGAGGGCGATCTCTCGTTGGAAGACCTCATCGCCGACGACGAACTGATCGTGACGGTGTCCTCGGCCGGCTACATCAAGTCGGTGCCGGCGTCGACCTACAAGACCCAGGGCCGCGGCGGGCGCGGAGTCAAGGCAGCCGAGGTCCAGGAGACCGACGTCATCCAACATCTCGTCCACACCACCGCCCACGCTTATCTGTTGTTCTTCACCAACAAGGGTCTCGTCCATCGACTCAAGGCCCACGCCATCCCGCGGCAGTCCCGGATCGCCAAGGGCGTCCTCGCCCAGTCGGTTCTACCCCTCGAGCCGGAAGAGAGGGTGCAGGCGATCATCGACACGAGGGACTACGAGACCGGGCGCTATCTCGTGATGGTCACCAAACAGGGCGTCGCCAAGAAGACCGAGTTCAAGGAATACGAATCGCGCAATCAGACACTGGTCGCCATCAAGCTGGTCGACGGCGACGAGTTGGTCTCGGTGCGGACCACCAATGGTGAGAACGACGTGCTGATCTTCACCAAGGAAGGCATGGGGATCCGCTTCAAGGAGGCCGACCTGCGCAGCATGGGGCGGGGCACCCAGGGCGTGCGCGGGATCCGTCTCCGTGAAGGTGATCAGGTGGTGGCTGCAGTGTCGAACGTCGATGGCGAGGAAGTGCTGCTCGTCACGTCCGCCGGTTACGGCAAGAGGACCGTGGTCGGGGAATTCCGCCGTCAGACCCGAGGCGGGATCGGAGTCAAAGCCTTCAAGCTGACCCGGGTCCGGGGAAATTTGGTCGGGGCGCGGGCAGTCACCAAAGACGACGACGTCTTCCTCATCTCCTCGGCGGGCATCGGAATCAGGACCCCGGTGGCGGCGATCAGCCGTCAGAAACGGGATTCGACCGGTGTACGGGTGATCCATGTCGGCGACGGCAACGAGCTGTCGGCGCTGGCCATCGTCTCCGAAGAAGTCGAGTGAGGGGAACCATCGACCGTTTCGTGTCGTTGGGACTAGTGCGGTCTTCCTTTAGACTGCCGCGGTAATCCTCAGGAGCCCTATGGCAACTGTTCGTCGCGTAAGACGCATCATCCGAAAGATCGACCCGTGGACCGCGCTGAAGGTGTCGGCCGTGGTCTGGGCCGTGCTCGCTCTCGCCATGGTCCTGGGCGGGGTGATCTTCTGGTCGGTGCTCGATCGGGCCGGTTTGCCACAGCGTCTCACCGATTTCATGGTGGAGATCACGTTGATCGACGAAGGAGCCCAGCCTTTCGCCAACGTGGAGCAGTTCTTCAGAGTCATGATCTTCGGCTCTGTCGTTTGGTGGGTCACCATGACCGGAGCGACCGTGGCCGGTGCGATCGTCTACAACCTGGTGTCCGATGTGGTTGGCGGGCTCGAGGTCGTCGTCCTCGAAGAGACTCTCAACCCGGTGGTTGCCCCTGCCCCGTCACAGATCCTCCACCCACCGGCCGACTACCGCCCGGGCAACGGCTCGGTGACACCTCCCCCGGACCACGCCGACATCCCGACCGAAGAGAGTCCCCGGGTACTCGATCCGCGTATCTGAGCACGACGGCGGTCAACCCTCTTCGGAGGCATCGATGACACAGAATTGGTTGCCGTCCGGGTCGGCGAGCACCACGTAGTCGGCGTCCTCCTCATAGATCCAATCGACGCTTCGAGCTCCTAAACCCATCAGGCGGTTGACCTCGGCGTCCTGGTCGATGGCATAGAGGTCGAGATGATGACGCTGACCGGGCAACGGGTCCGAAGCCACCAGTCTGATGGATAGCCGCTGACCCGATCCCTCTCGTGGCACCAGAATCGCCCAATCATCGTCGTGCTCATCCAGCGGCTCGTAGTGGAGCGCCTCGCACCAAACCGGACAGCCTCGGCGACATCACGTACCCCCCAAACCACCGAGCCGAGCTTCAACATCGGCCCGAAGCTACCGGTCCTCGGCCATGACCAGGCCCATGACGGCCGCGGTCTGCAGATAGACCAGAGCCGAGTCCCACACCGGGGCTACTTCCTCCGCGACGACGTCGATGGCGGCGGCCAAGGCGATTCCGGACATGAAGGCGCCATCGTCGACGATGGTTACCTGTCGCTCGGATCCCACGGCCAGACACGCGGCAAACCGGGCGGGGGATTGAGCCAGTGCCACATGCCTCCCCCCGAAAGTCGTGTCGGCGACCTTGGCCGAACCCACAGGGTCAGGGAATCGCACCTGATGGTCGAACCCCTCTTCCAGATCAGGATGGGCGACGGCAATGATCCGCGGATCAGGCTCGCGGGCACCGAGGGCTAGGGCGAGCCCGACAGGAGAGGCACCCCAGACCACTACTCCGTCGGCCGGATTGTCCCCATCCCAGAGCAGCGGAACCCCGAGTTTTTGGGCACGGACCGGCGCGTCGTCCCCACTACCGATCAAGAGATCGCACTCGGAGGCATCGGGGACCACACGGAAACTGCGACTGCGGGCCGGTCCCACCACCAGGACTTCCTCGACGGTGTCGTGAGCGCTCAGAGAGTGGGCCGCCCGGACTGCTGTGTCCCCGCTGGCGAGGACGCCGACCTTCACGAGGGGTCGACTGGGTTCCAGGCTGAGTCGGGGATCACAACCTCGCCATCGCGCCGGCGAATGATGAGGAAGGCGGCGATGGCGCCGAGGATGATGATGGGGGAGAGTCGCTTCACCAGGTCAGTGTACGGGCCTACTCGGTCTTGCCCGTCATCGGCCACCTCACGTTCATCTGCCCGTCTTAGGCTCGGCAGGTGCCCAAGCCCAGTGTCCTCTTCCTGTGCGTGCGCAACGCCGGCCGGTCCCAGATGGCCGCCGGCCTGCTTCGGTCTCTCGCCGGGGAGCAGATCGCGATGTCCTTTCCGCTGGATCGGGGCCGGCCGATTCGATCGATCCAGTAGCTGTCGCGGTAATGGCCGAGAAAGGGATCGACATCTCGAATCCGACGCCGAGTGCATGGACCGATGAGATGCTCGGGTCGGCCGACGTGATAGTCACGATGGTGTGTGGTGACAGCTGCCCGTTCATTCCGGGCAGGCGGTATCTCGACGGGGACTGGCCGACCCGAGCGGCAAGTCAGTCGAAGAGGTACGCGAGATCAGGGATCAGATCGAGCGACGGGTTCGAGGGTTGATCACAGAGCTCGGCGTCGGCTCTGACACCTGAACACGGTCAAACCGCGGCGAGCGCCTCCAGGGCCCGATCGACCTCCTCCGTAGTGTTGTAGTGGACGAACCCCACCCGGATCAGGCCGCCCGAGTCGAGAAACCCGAGACGCTCGATGGCGTTGAGGGCGTAATAGTGGCCGGACCACACGTAAAGACCCTGATCGGCCATGTGTCCGGCGACAGCCTCCGCCGATGTACCGCTCACCGACAGGGCAAACGTCGACACTCTCCGATCGTCGGCGGCCGGGACCCCATGGACCATGACCTTGTCCATTTCGGCGATGCCGTCGAGGAATCTGGCCGAAAGGACGCGCTCGTGGGCCCGAATCCGGGAGAAACCGTCGACGAGCCTTGATCTCCGGTTCGAGCCGTCGCCCAGACCGGCCAGATAGTCGACTGCAGCCGTCAAGCCGGCGATCGACTCGAAACTCTGTGTCCCGGTCTCCAGCTTGTCGGGTGGGTCGGACGGCGCGGGCCGGACCTTGTAGAAGGCGAGCTCGGCGAGGCGATCGAGCTTTCCGAACAGGATCCCGGTGTGGGGCCCGAAGAACTTGTAGGACGACGCCACGAGGAAATCACAGCCGATGCTGCGCACGTCGAGCAGACGATGCGGGCCGGCGTGGACTGCATCGAGATACACGAGGGCCCCGACGTCATGTGCGAGTTCGGTGATAGTCCCGACATCCACCAGCGTCCCGATCGCGTTCGAGGCGACACAAGTGGCGACGAGACGGACCCGCTCGTCGAGAAGGCTCGCGATCTCCTCCGGGTCGAGCTCACCGGTGACCGGATCGAAATGGGCTATGCGAACCTCGACCCCGGCTTCTTGAGCAGCCCTCACCCAAGGAGTGAAGTTGGCGTCGTGGTCGAGACTGGTGACGACGATGGCGTCGCCACTGCGCCAGGTCCTGGCCAGCGCCCGGCTCACGGCGAAGGTGATGCTGGTCATGTTCTGACCGAAGGAGATCTCGCTTGGATCTGCGTTGAAGAAGTCGGCCATAGCCAGTCTTCCCTGTGTGGTCGACTCGTCGGCGTCATGCGATGCTCCGAAACCGCCGCCGAGGTTGCTGACACCGTGTTCGAGGACCCGGCTAATTGCGTCGATCACAGATTGCGGGACCTGGGTGCCGCCGGGTCCGTCCAGATAAGCCACGACCTGACCGTGCTGGCGCCGATGGAGGGCCGGGAACCTGGCCCGCACCGCTTCGACATCGAGTGAGCAGTCCACCGTCTCAGTCCAAGTTTCTAGTCGCAGTTGGGCACGCCGGTGAAGCATGGCCATTGATCGGCGATAAAGGCCACCCACAAGGCTCCGAGCGCGACCACGACTACCAGCCGGATCAAGATCGAGATCGGAGAATCCCCGGATCCACGACCGGTGAGGAGGGGACGGAGCATGGCGAGGAACCCGGTCGGCAGCGCCCAGAGAATGGCAAACAAGAAGGTGATGCCGAGGAGGTATTCGGGGGGGATCATGCTGATCCGGTTCGCGCCGTTGAATACCAGCTCCATCACCAGGAATGGAACGGTCGCGAGCAGGCCGATCCTGGCCGCCGACCCGAAATCGGCCGTCTTGATCACCCAGTGATCCTACGAGTCCATAACGGATGAGAGGGGCCCGACCTCTCCCGATCATCCTGTCTCCTGCCCACGAGGTCCGGGGGTAGCGGGCGCATTCGTCTGGGAGGAAGTCTCGGGTAGCGAGGTCGCGCACGGCACTCGGGTCGGGCCAGGCGTCAGCCGAAGGGAAGCGCTAACTGGGCGTCAGGTTCGGGCTGGCGATTCGGCCTGGATCTCCCACGGGGGTGGCGGGGGAGGTAGGCCCGGTCGCGGTACAGCTCCTCGTAGGTCCTGGTCAGCTCAGGGTGGGACTCGGTCAGCCAGCCCATGAAATGCTCCCGCACACCGGGACGGAGATGGAGGCGGATGGCGTGCACCGATCCGGCACCTGCCTGCCTGCAGGCCGCCTCGACCTTCGCCACCTGTTCCGGACCATCGGAAAGACCGGGGATCACGGGAGCCACGAGCACCCCGGTCGGAATTCCCGCCTCGCTGAGACGTGCGATCGCCTCCACCCTTCTCAGAGGATGAGGCGTTCCGGGCTCGGTTTGCCGCCAGACTTCAGGGTCCAGGGTGCCGATGGAGAAGCTCACCGTCACTTTGTCGTGACGGGCCGCCTCGGCGAACAGGTCGATGTCACGCAGGGCGAGAGTCGACTTGGTCAGGATGGTGAACGGGTTTCCCCTCTCCACGAGGACTTCGAGGATGCCCCGGGTCAAGCGGTACCGGCCCTCGGCAGGCTGATAGGGGTCGGTGTTGGTCCCCATGGCGATCGACTCGCCCGACCATCTAGCTGGCGAGGTCTCGGCCCGAGCCAGCTCGACGGCATTGATCTTGACCACGATCTGGGTGTCGAAGTCCTTGCCCGTGTCGAGGCCGATGTACTCGTGGGTGGGCCGGGCGAAGCAGTAGACACAGGCGTGGCTGCAACCCCGATAGGGGTTGATGGTCCAATCGAACGGGAGGAAGCTGCCCGGGACCCGGTTGAGGATGGTCTTTGCCTCGATCTCGTGGAAGGTCAGCCCCCGATATTGACCCCGTCCGGGAACGCGACGGGTCAGCTCGAACAGACCGCCTTCCGAAGGAGCGCTCCATCGCAGCTCGGGCATTCCCTGACCCTAGGGCGAACAGGTGTTCGGGTCAAGGGACGCCGACCTCTGTTTGCCTTTCGTTCCTCAGCGGATCGCGTACTTGAGGTGGGTGACGTCCGGAGCGGCCACCACATCCATGACCTCGAGACCAGGAAGGGTGGAGAGGCCGTCCAAGGGGCGCACTCCGGAGCCGAGCAGGAGGGGGACGATGCTGAGCCAGAACTCGTCGATGACGCCGGCGTCGAGATACTGGCGGATCACCGAAGCCCCGCCGGCGATCAGGATGTCATCGTCGCCAGCGGCCGCCGAAGCCCGACCCAAGGCCGCTTCCGCACCGTCTGTGACGAAGTGGAACGTCGTGCCTCCTTCCATCTGCAGCGTCTCTCGCCCATGGTGGGTGAGCACGAAAACAGGGGCGTGGTAGGGCGGGCTGTCCCCCCACCATCCTCGCCAGGACGCTTCGCCCCATTCTCCGCGTATGGGCCCGAACATGTTGCGCCCCATGACGACCGCGCCAAAGCCTTTCTCGAGCTCTTCCACCACCGGTGTACTGGCGTCTATTCGGCCGCCGGGCTCACCGTGGGTCGCCCTCCAGGCCTCGAGGTCGAACAGCCACGTGTGCAACTCCATCCCACGGATGCCGAGCGGGTTCATTTCACTCTGGTCCGGCCCTGCCATGTAGCCGTCCAGCGACAGACTCACACTGAAGCGGATCTTCCCCATCGTTTCTTCCCGGACGCTGACGCGGATGCTACGTCGGTGACTTGTGGGCCCACGTGGACTTGAACCACGGACCTCATCCTTATCAG
>JARDZU010000046.1 GCA_029240695.1 Acidimicrobiia bacterium
ATACGGCGACCAGACCGTCATGAACTCATAATGCTCCCGCATCCAGGTCTCATCCTCCACCGAAGGATTCTCCGTATACCGGTCGAAACCCGACTTGGCGAAGACGTAGAGATCGACTGACGCAGTCGGGAGCCTCTGCGGGGGCCGCTTCGGGTCGAGGCTCAACGCCCGGGTGAGGAATGTGGCCATCTGGGCCCGGGTGACCGAGTCGTCCGGGCAATACTCGTTGTTGTGCGGGGGGTTGCAGCCCATCGTCACCCGGGCGGCGGCGATCTTCTGGATGGCGTCCTCGAAGACGTGGCCGTCATCGTCGTTGAAGCGGTCGACGGCTGACGTCGGGTAATGGAACGCTCGCGACAGCATCGCGGCCATGGCGCCCCGCGTCATGTGACGGTCGGGGCAGAAGCTCTTGTTTGAGGGTGGGTCGCAGCCTTGTGTGATTCCAGCGGCGGCGAGACGGTTGATCGCCGACTCGAACAGATGACCCTCGTCGTCATCGAAGAAGTCGTGCGAAGTCGGGGGTAGTCGCAATGCCCGTACCAGGAAGGCGGCCATGGCCCCGCGTCGGAGCCTCGAGTCGGGGCAGTAGCGACTGTTTGCAGGCGGGTTGCATCCGTAGGTTATCCCCTCGGCAGCGATCGCCTCGATCGATCCCTCATGAACACTGCCGTCGTCGTCGATGAAGGTCCCCCCGGGAGGCAGGACCGCTGCAAATGACGCCAAGGCAAACGCAACCAGCCGAAACACGAACTCGTCATGCTAAACCAGAGCCGGTCAGCCCCACACAAATGCCCTGCCAGCGGCTAACTCCATAGTCGGATCTCCCGCTGGAGAAGATCTTCCAACTCTTTCCTGTCCGGAGCAAAGTAGTCACGCAAACGGGCTCTCGTTCTAGCGTTCATCGGTGCCACCTCGCCCCGGCTACCAAAGATCCCCGGGACCCCGGCCTTCTTGATCGCTTCAACGACCGGATCCAGGCCGGTCCTCCTCAGCATCCGGCCCAGTCCGCGGGCCGCGGCATACGATCGGGCAAACCGTGGCACGTAGGAGGCGTTGGCGCGCGACGTCGACCAACTGAATTCGCTCGGGTCGACCCGAAGGAATCGTCCCAAATCCACGGCCGCCGAATCCGGGTTGCGAGTTACCTCCTCGAACATACAGACGAACAACTGATCTCGGTCGAAGAACTGGAGCCACCGTTGTAGCTGGCGCGCGTAATTTCCTCGCTCCAGTATTTGGGGCTCTCTCTCGATGGCCTCTTCGAAGCTGAGCGTCCATCCCTTCGACTTGACATTGTGTCCGTATTGCGAAAACGCCCGATCGATCGGATTGCGCAGGATGGCGATGAGTTGGCATCCAGGGATCAGACCCGCGACTCTCCGAGGGACGTCAGGGTGATACAGATAGTGAGGCGTCGTCTCCCCCACGCGCGCAGTGGGAGCGTTGGCTGTCTCGAAGAAGGAGCTGTACCACTCTGGGCCGCTGGCGAAGTTCTGGTCGAAGAAATGGACCTCCTTGCGATGCTCGGACATGACGATTCCGGGATGAGTCCGCAGGGTGTTGTCCAGCCAAGTCGTACCGGCGCGTTGTGCGCCTATCACCAAGAAGTCGGGAAGAGTGACTCGTGATGTGCGCTGATGGGTCATGGCCTCCCCCTGATTCGCGGGAGAACTCCTACCCATCTTCTTAGGGGAACTAACGGCAGCCAGGTATTGGTCTGTCGGGGATTCGAAGACTGCCCCAGCGGGTATGGACTCGGCACCCAACCGAGTTCGAGGGGGCGGAGATTCCAACTGTAAAACGCTGGTTGAAAAGGGTCGCTGGTGGGTCGGTGGGCGGGCAGAACTTTGTCGCGCTGACCATCGGACAGTCAGTCTTTGCCGCCACTAGTTGGGGTGTGCTCTCCGCGTTGGCATTGTTGGGGTCGGCTGAGGATGTCGGTGAGCTGGCGTTCGCTCTTGCCATCGTGACACCCTTGTTCGCGATTTCGAAGCTGCGCCTCAGAAGCGTCGTGGCGACGGACGTGGGCCATGAATACCCCCTGAGTGATTACGTGTTCACCGGATTGGCAGGCGCCGTCGTCTCGATTCCGATTGCACTCGCGCTGTCCGCCCTTTTTGGTGAGACCGCCGGGATCACGGCAGTAGTCGGGTGGGTCGCGCTATCACGAGCTTTCGAGTCGATGAGCCACCTCAGCTACGGCTACCAACAGAGAACCGACCGGATGACACCCATCGGCATCTCAGTGGGAGCCCGCGGCGTCCTCTCCTTGGCGCTGGCGGCCGGCGCATTCGCACTCACCGGGAAAGTGGTCTGGGCGGCCGCTGGCCTGGCTCTGGGGCATGCGGTCCCCTTCATCCTCTACGACTATGCGTTTCTCAAGAGGGGCCTCTCCGAGACGGGGGAGAGCACCGGACCATCCTGGTCATCGAGTCGGCGGCTTTTCATCGCAACCCTCCCGCTCGGTCTCTTTGCCTTCTTGATGGCGCTGACCGACAACATCCCCAGGCTGGTCCTCAACGAGCAAAGTGGGCTGGCCGAGCTGGGAATCTTCGCGACTTTCGGGTTCACGGTGACAGGGGTCACTGCCGTGACTCGTGCCCTGGACAGTGCAGCGAGCCCTCGGATCGCGCGTGCTCTCTCCCGGAAAGACGTGACGATGGTCAGGCAACGGATACGCGGCCTGACCGTGGTCGCGTCACTCATTGGAGCGCTGGCGCTGATACTCGCCTTGACCGTTGGAGAGTCGTTCCTCGACCTTGCATTCGGCCCCGAATTCGCCGCGTACGCGGCCGAGTTCTCATGGATGGCCGTTTACGCCTGGATGGTCCTGGTCTTCGCCGGATGGACCGTCACTCTGCTCGCGGCTCGCAAATTCAAGGAGCAGCTGTACATCCAGATCGCCACGGTGGTCGTTGTCTTCGTAGCGGGATTAGTCCTCATTCCCCCGTTTGGAGTGATGGGGGCCGTTGAGTCACTGTTGGCCGGTGGGGTAGTACGTCTCATCCTCACGGCCTCCGCCGTCCGAGGCGTCATCCAAACCTTGGCAGAGACGACCGATTCGCATGATGTTGCGCAGGACGGTTCGGGTGCCCGCTGAGGCAATGCCGCCGTCGCTGGCTCTTCTCGTAGAGCTCGACTCCATCGACCCTGCCATTGGCGTATGGAAGAACGCAGCTGAGGCGTTGGATGGGGTGGGAGACATCGATTACTTCGCTCGGCGTGATCTCTGGCCGGCGATATTGGCCACGTTCAGATCGTGGGCGGACGCCCATGGTTTCGAGCATCTGCCCCCTTGTCTTCACAGACCAGGGACCATGTACCTGCTTGCGGTCAACCAAGTTGGCGGTCGGCTGATGCAACTGGATGTTCGAGAGCGTTTGACCGTGAGCGGCTCCGAGGTCATCGATGCGAAAGGGCTCGGCGCCCTGTTGGTAGAGACAGGTCACGGATTCAAGGCTTTGCGACCGGGAGCCGAGGCCGCGCTGAAGCTGCTCTTGAAATGCATCGACAGAAGAGGTGACCTCCAGGAGGCCTGTTTGGCCGACGAAACCGTTGCACCAGGAATCGTGGAGGACCTCGGCGGCGCACATGCCACAGCTGGGCTTCTAACTCGTGGTGGCCACAAGGCCAAACGACTGGTGAACTCAATTGCGGCAGGGCACCCAGACGGTGCCGCGGCGCGATCTTTCTGGAGAGACGTGAGGATGGACAGCTTCCGCCGACCCGCCATTCTCACCGAATTGGCCGTTTATCGTCTTCGTAGGCGGTTGTGCCCGGCGCTTCGATGGATTCTGTCCCACGGACAGCAACTGCCCACACAAACCGATCAATGGATCACGGACGTTCGACGAGTCCATGCCAACGCCGACGCGTGGCTCTACCTGGACGTGGAGCCAAAGGCCGCGGTCGCTGCTCCGGGACAGTTCGTGGTCATTGCGGGTCCTGACGGTGTGGGCAAGACCACGCTCCGAGAGGCCCTGGCGGAGAGCCTGCGTCCCGATCACGCCGTCTGGAGCGGTCGTCTGTCCGGGCCGCTCACAGATCTCCGCCGGACCAAGCGACCCCGTCAGTCCAACTCTGGCCCGCCAACTGGCGGCAGGACGGTCTCGACCTTGAAGATCCTCTACCTGTTCGTCGATGCCTTGTTGCGCTGGCTCACCTGGACGAGATCCTGGTTGAAGGGTGGAGGGTGGGTGCTCACGGAGCGAGGGTGGTGGGATATCGCTGTCTACCCGGCCAGGTACGGTGTCGGAAGGTCAGGCCGGCTCCACACCATGCTCGGCTTGCTCGCCCCACGACCAGATTTGATCCTCATTTTGGAAGCCGACGCAGCGACGATTCGGAGGCGCAAGCAAGAGCTTTCGCCGAGCGAAATGGTGCGCCAGGCGCGCGCGTGGCGCTCGGTGATCCCGCGGCGCCAGCCACATATCTTTCTCGACGCCGCCCTCCCTCCGGGAATTTTGGTGGAGCGAACTCTCGCCGCAATCGAAGACGGGTCGGAAGGGCCCGTGACACCTTTCGCGTCGGTCTGAGCGTGGGAAAGTCACCGAGAACCGATTCGGACAGGGGCGAGCATTGGGTTCTCGTCTCCGATGGCGCCGATGCCGGTACTAGAGACTGTGTAGTGGCGATCAGAGCTCTGGCGCAGGCGGGATATAACGTCGCGGTCACGGTTCGGTCCCCTCGGGCGGTCCTGTCGCGATACGTCGGGCGGCGGGTGCTTCTCGAAGACGACATTGCGGACGGGATCAGGAGAGAGATGGACAGCGGTGCCTATTCCGCATTCATTCCCGCCAGCGAGGGGGTGGTCCTCTCGTTGGATGCTCAAGTGCCGGACCTGCTCGACAAGGTCGCAACCTCGCGACGGGCCCGCGAAGCAGGAATGAGAGTGCCCGAGGAGATGGTCTTCGAGGGGCCGGCCGATCTGGCGGCCGCCGCCCATACGCTGCGGTACCCGGTCGTCATCAAGCCTGCGGTTCGAACCTTCAAGGCGTTTCGAGCGGATCACGCGGCTGAGCTGAACGGGGCGCCGATCCGGGAGGGTGCAGTCATCGTTCAGCCGTTCCTCAACGGACCGATGTCAGCCGTCGCGGGAGTGATGTGGGACTCCGGCGTCCATAGTTCCACGACCGAGCGATGGCGACGTATCTGGCCCCTCGACTGCGGGTTGGCCACGTGGGCAGTGACAGTGCCGAGATCCGAGTCTCTGGAAAGGGCTCTTGCTTCTTTGATGAGTGGCTACTCCGGGTTGTTCGTGGCCCAGTTCGTCGACGGGCATCTCATAGACCTCAACTTGAGGGTCCATTCCTCATTGCCGCTAGCGGTCAAGGCCGGAGTCAACCTGGCAGCGATCTACGCCGACCTGGCTCGTGGCGTCACGCTGCCGCCCGGTCACGCCGAGCCCGGCCACACCTACCGGTGGATCTCCGGTGACCTGAAGGGATTGATCTCTTCCGTGCGGTCAGGAGTGATGCCGGTACGTCAGGCGGTGCGGGCTCTGTCGCCTGTCCCAGGCACGGTTCACTCTATGGTCTCGTGGAAGGACCCGCTTCCCATGCTCGCCCGACTTGCCACTCGTCTCCCGGGGCACAAGTGAATCCATCACGGCCCGAAGAATCGGTTGCGCCTTCGGGCGGCCACGTGTCGGCGATCATTCTGGCGGGTGGGATGGGCGTTCGAATGGGCGGACAGCCAAAAGCCTTGCTGCAGGCCAATGGCCAGACACTTTTGGAGCGAGTGGTGATTCAGGCCAGCAATCACGTCTCAGAGGTCATCGTTGGACTGCCCCAAGAAGTTATGAGCAGAGGGAAGGCCATATTGGGTGACAGAGCGATCTTGGCGCGAGGCGGGCAGACGCGGCAGGCGACATTCCAAAACACGCTCGCCCTGGCAACAGGCGAAATCGTCGTCATTCATGACGTCGCCCGACCGTTCGCATCAGGCGTTCTTTGGGATGCGGTGATCGCGGGAGCCAGAGAACATGGGGCCGCTGCGCCCGTCGTTCCGATTCCCGTTCGCGATTCCATCGCGATGCGTGACGGAGAATGGCTGGGTACGCCGGTTGACCGAGATCGACTCGTGTCGATCCAGACGCCCTATGCGTTCCGTCGCTCGATTCTCGAACGGGCTTTGGCTGCCGCCAGCGAAACCGGCGGGAATGAGACGAGCGTGACCACTCTGGTCACGAGGATCGGCCACCGCGTGCAATTGGTGCCAGGCGAGGACGCCAACACCAAAGTGACATTCGAAGAGGACTGGTTCGATGCTCAGCGCCGAATCTCGGAGTCTCAGGGTGCGGCAACGAGCTCTGCCAAGTCCAGAACTCGTGAGCTGTAGCCCCATTCGTTGTCGTACCAGAGAATCATCTTCAACAGTCGGTCACCGGACATCCTGATCCAGTTGAGGTCGATCACGGCGGAATAGGGCTCACCTGTGTAGTCGACGCTGATCAACGGCTCGCTGTTCAGATGGACATAAGGGGAGTCATCGAAACGAGCTTGGAGCATCGACGTGACCTCGTCGACATCGGTGGGGTGGCCAAGCTGAAGAGAGAGATCGGCTATTGAGACGATGCTGGTGGGGATACGGAACGAAATCGCTTCTATCCTTCGCTCCAGTTCAGGCAGGATCGGTCCCAGAGCGGTCACGGCGGTTGTCGTCTTGGCAATCATGCTCATAACACTCGAACGTCCGAGGGCGTAGTCGCCCCAATAGGCTCCTGGGAACCGCTGCCACCCCACCGGTCCGTCGACGAGGTTTTGGTAGGACAGCCAGGGGTGCATGGTGGTAACCAGGCCTCCGGTCACACCGAACGTATCTTCGAGGGCGATCAGGACGTGGGCAATGGCGTTGGCGTCACAAATCGTGCTCGAGAGCAGATGGTCTGTGCGATGGTCGTACTCATGGTCGTTCACTCCCATGATCACGTAACGGTCGACTTCGTCGGGAGGGGAGTGAGTGATGATCGCTTTCGCTACTCGGTCCGAATCGATCAACTTCCGGGCGCCGATGACGTTGTCATGGACACCGGTCGCGTCGACCAACACGTCGACGTCGTATTCCTCCCACGGCACCTCCGCCACAGACCGTTCGCAATGAAACCCAACGTCCTTGCCATCAAATGAAACCTGCCCGTTCGGGCCCAATTGAGCCTTGAGCCTGGCCTTCCCGTACGTGGAGTCGTAGTTGTAGAGGTACACGAGATTTTGCCGGTCGCTGAGATCGTTGACCGCCACGACCTCGAACCCGGCCCGTTCACCGGCGATGCGCGTGACACATCGACCAATGCGCCCGAATCCGTTCAAGCCGATCCGAATCACATCGCTCATGGTCGCCTCACAACTCAGCTACTTCGCTCTGTGCGACCCGTTCCTCGACACCACCCTGGTCATCCATGGAATGGCCGAACCCCAGGGCCAACTCCTCGATCAATGCCTGGTAGACGCGAGGGGAGGAACGGCCGTCCGTGTATGTATGGAAACGCTGGCGCACCTTTTCGTACTGGGTCGACCATGGTCCGACGCCCGACTCCGAAGCCGCGATCAGAGCGTCGCCCAACTCCTCGAACGAGTGACATTTTGGTCCGGGAGTCACCTCGTCGATGGGATAGAGGAGTGACCGATCCTCCACGAACGAAGAGAGATCGGGAATGAAGTAGATGATTGGCTTATCTAGGAGCATCATGTCGAAGGCGACGCTCGAGTAGTCCGTGATCAGTCCGGTGGCACTTCCGTAGAGATCTGTCGGCTCCGAATCGGGATCAACCCATGAGATCCGCGGCCACGCTTGTCGCTCCTCCAGGGACGGCAATGCCCCTCTCTGGAAATCGACGAAGTGAAGCTTGACGAAGATGTCCACGCCGGCCCGCTCCGCTTGGTGTTCAAGTGCTTCCCACAGCACGTTGCCGAAGCGGGAGTGGTCGCGGAACGTGGGCATGTAGAGATAAGTCGGATCGACGGATCGCTCCATCGCCTGCGCGGCATTTGCGGCGGCACCGGTTGGCGGACCGCCTTGCAGCATCTTGTCGTGCCTCGGGAAGCCGGTCACCCAAACCTGGCTGCGATCGATCCCGAAGAACTCGACTGCCTGTGCGGCGTGCTCAGGGGAGGTGGCGAGGCACCAGTCCGGCTTGCTGAGATGCCAGGGTATGAGGACAGCCCAGATTGACCGCTGCCACCAGCTTCCGTGAAAGAGCTTGAAGAGCTTGTGGCTCGGGTTGTTTATCGCCCGTTCGATCCGTTTGATCCCGACGCCATGGCGCAGCAGCAGCTTCTTGGCGCCACGAGATACCCAGTGGTTGACGTCACGAGTCAGGCCGTCATAGATGTAGACACCAGCCCTGGCGCAAGTCCTCCATCCCGCGAGAGACGCACTTAATTCCGCCGCGAACCCCCTCGTATGCAATTCACGAACGATGTGTTGGTCGGCGCTGATCCAGACACAGCGAGGTCCGTTCGGGAGGCGGCTGACATACTCGAAGAGGGCTACGGCGTTGTCACCGGCGAGCTTTCCGGACCAGCTGCCGAACACCCACAGTGACTCGTCCCGGCGAAACCCTCCGCTGAGCCAGTAAACAGCGAAGTGCAACGGTCTGAAGACCACATTGATCAGCTTGCTGATTTCCTGTCCTTCCCCATCATGTGCCTTCCCCCAGTCGCGTACCTACAACGCATACCCGCTCGTCATGTCGTGGAAACCACGTAACCGGTCCGATTGGCGCCCAAGCCGGAGCACCTGGACGCCTACCCGAATCGAGGATCGTCGTGGGGGCCTATCCCCCGGTTTGCGTCTTAGCGGGTTCGGGAAAGACCGTTGCCCTGGTGGGCCACCGGCTCTCCAGAAGGGCAAGTCGGGAAGGCAGACCATTCACATGCAGACCGCAGGGAGAGATTGACGTGGCCCGAACCTCGCCTCGATCATCTGCGTCGCCGTCACGACGGCTGTTCCGGATAGCTGCTTCTGTGGCCCTTGCGATAATTTCCGTCGTCTTGGTCTTTGGGATATTGGGTGTGTTCGTTGGGATAAACAGAGGCAACGATCTCGCCGCTACCGCTTCGGTGACTCTTAGCACTGGGACCTCCCAGGTTTTCGATGCTCCTGAGGGCGCTGCCGGCATCGACGACCTGGATCAGCATGTCGAGAGCCAGATCGAGGTACTCGCGTCATTGGAGGTGGCTCGACGCGCTGCCTCCATCCTCGCCGAAGGTGCGTATTCGCCAACTCCCGAAGAGATCCAGGACTCCACCGCCATTGCCCGCCTTCCCGGAGGCGCCGAGATAGAAGTCACCTACACCGCCGAGCAAGCAGCAGATGCCATCGCCGGGGCCAATGCAGTCGTCGAGGGCTATCAAGAGTTGATGCGTCAGCGATGGAATGATCAGTACGCGACTGCGATCGCTTCGGTAAACGCGGGCATCCAGGCTGCTGAGGCCGATAGTCGACGTGTCGTCGAAGAAGCACGTACCACGCCTGGCGAGCAAGAGACAAACATCTCTGCGGAGATTGACGCAATCATCGCGGAGCTCAAGACGATCGATGAGGCGATCCTGGCCGGAGCCAGCGACGAGACCCTCCAGACCTTGGACATGCGAACAACTGTTCTGCAAACGGAGCTCGACGCCTTGGAGACCTTGTTTGCAGAGCAGTTGGAAGTGAGCGAAGTGTCTGCTGCTGCGGCCCGGCTGGATGCAGCTCTGTTCCGAGAGGCCACCTTGCGTGCGCGGCTGATCGAACTCGAAGTCGACTCTCGTGTCGACGGAGATGGTGTGGCCTTCTCGACGCCGGCACAGGCGGCTGCCGCTACCACCGCTGGACCCGTTCTCGCGGGCATCGCAGGATTGGTACTTGGGGCCTTCGTCGGCCTGGGTGCCCTGTACTGGGTGCAGCGCCGCAAATCTCGGATCAAGTCCCCGGCCGATGCCGGCCGCGTTCTCGGTTACCCACTGCTGTCAATCGTCGATCCCCGCCAGGTTGGGCCCACGGAGGATGCAGACCGTTACATGACTTTCGATCTGTTGGGAGAGATCAGATCTCGAGCATTGTGGCGGGAGCCCCAGGTCTTCGGGCTTGTTGGGGCCGACGACGCATCTCGAAGGTCCACGTCGATGCGCCTGGCGTGGGCATGTGCCGACGACGGCATCAAAGTTCTGCTCGTGGACGGCGATCTCGAGAGCACGGCAGACCGAGATGGACTCGCAACGACTAGAGGCCTGGCTGACTTCGTCGCCAATGAAGTGTCCCTTGCCTCGATCATCGAAGAGCGAAGAACGCCCAAGGGCAAGGAATTTCATGCTCTCGGACACGGCAGGAAACACCTTGTCGACGCATTGCGCGTCCAAGACCTGAGACGAGCTCTCGACCTCGTAAAGAATTCGTACGACGCGGTGATCGTCGACATCTCTCTCGCATCTCTGCACAGATTCAGCGACGACGACGTGTCCGCCTTCAGTTTCGTCGTCGTCGTTGAACACGAGAGCGAAGTTGACCCAGTCAAACGACTTTTGAGGACATTCGAGGAGACAGAGGTGGAGCCGGTCGGATTCCTCTACGCCTACGACGGTGTCCACGACGCGCCTGCAGACTCGCGGTCAGGGGAGTCGTCATCCCTTCGCTCCTGATCGCCGCCCAACCGGTTGATGCCGGGGTCGCCGTTTGTGTCGAACAACAAACGCGCGCGGCAATAAACCGGGGTTACGACGTCGCAGTCGTGTGCCCGCCTGCGCACCGTGGACCGCTCGCCCAATGGATCAAAGGAGCAGGGGCAACCCACATCCCACTGGACATGACCCGCGCTCCGGCCCCTCGCGACCTATCACATGCCCTTGCCTTGCGCCGTCTAATGGCGGGCGTCGACTTGGTTCATGCTCATTCCTCGAAGGCGGGGGCCTTGACCAGACTGGCAGCCTGGTCGATGACGAATCGCCCGCCGATCATTTTCAGTCCTCATGCGTGGTCATGGCTCGTCGGAGGCAGCATGAGCCGCCTGTACCTCCCGATCGAACGATTCCTCGCGTCCCACACGAGTGTGTTCGTCGCTGTCGGAGAGGGTGAAGCCGCCCTGGGCCGCGCTGCTCTGCCCGGGAGCGACATCATCGTTGTCCCCAATGGCGTGGACACTGATTTCTGGAGGCCTGATGGGCCTGTGGCCCCGAGACCGCCCGGGCGCTTGATCGTATGTGTGGGCCGCCTCTCACGGCAGAAAGGCCAGGACATCGCCATCGAGGCGTTGGCGAAGCTGGGGAGGCGGGACGTGACCATCCGTCTGCTCGGCGACGGCCCCGCAAGAGGGGAGCTGACGGAGCTCGCATCTGCTCTCGGGGTCTCGGACCGCGTCGAATTCTGGGGACCGGTGCCTGATCCCGATCGACATTTGCGCGCCGCAGACATCGTGGTCGTGCCGTCGCGGTGGGACGGGATGTCTCTCGCTCTCCTCGAAGCGATGGCCGTCGGGACGGCCATCGTCGCCACGGATGTGCCAGGGACAGAGATCCTCGGCGAAGCCGGTGTCGTGATCCCGATCGAGGATGTGGGATCTCTGGCCGCCGCCCTAGCGGAGCTGTTAGACGCCGATCAGCGACGACAACAGTTGGCGGCGGCGGCTCGTCGGGCCTCCATGAACCATTCACTGACCGACAGTCTCAGCAGCTTGATCTCCGTTTGGGAAGAGACGATGGCCACGACATCACGAGCCCGGCCCAATGAGACGCTGCGGGTTGACTCGATCAGAAACAGACCCCGATGACGCGCCACGCCTTTCTCGTCTACGCAAATCGCTCTGGATCCACTCTGCTGGCTGCCCAGCTTTCCCAGCGAATAGCCCCTGAACAGATGCTTGTAATCCCTGAGTTTCGTCTCCTCGAGTACTTGTTCCACATCGGTGATGCCAAAGCGAGGGCGCTCAGTCCTTCAGCGATCGCGTTGATGATCGAACACGACCACCAGGTAGAGGCAAATCTGGGAGTGTCCCGCGACGAGCTGATGGCGACCCTTCGAGGAACGATTGGTCAAGGGATCCGCGTCAAGCTGGAGAAAGTCCTCCAGGCCTATAGAGCGAAAAATGGGCCCTCCCCGGAGCCAGAGGTTGTCCTATGGAAATGGGGCAACGCCGCCACCTACGTGCACGAGATAGGAAAGCTGTTCCCCGAGGCGAAATTTGTTCATGCGGTCAGGGATGGGCGCGCCGTCGTCAACTCGCTGTTGAGATCTGAGTCTCCATATTTCGCTGGCGAGGATCTCGCGCGGGGCAGCACTCTTCATGCAGTTCATCACTGGAAGTCGGCCCTCCGGCGTAATACGAGACCCCGCCGGGCCGGGTTGGAGCTGCTCGAAGTGCGTTTTGGCGACCTGGTGGAGGCACCCAAGGAGGTCTGTGACTCTGTCGAGAACTTCCTTGGCCTAGCCGGAGAGCCGAGCAAACAGCACAATGACGCCACCTTCAAGGTCTCCGGCACCGAGGAACGGATTCATCGATTGGTGAACGAGAGCCCTCGGTCTGAGCGAATCGACGGCTGGCAGGCGGAATTGGCCGAGTGGCGTTGCTTTGTCGTCGAGCATGACGCTGGGCGCGAGTTGGAAGCCTGGCGATACGAATTGCGCCCGACCGATGTATCGCTTGTGAGACGCCTCACGTGGCTCGGCCGTGCCCAGATCGAGCGACTCGTCGGGTCCTTGATGTGGGCTATCAGGCGGGCCCGCCGCTACGGGGCTCGACTGACATTTCGACTGGTGGGCCTCCGGATCAGGGCGTGGCTTGCCTCCAGGGACACTGGGGTAGATCGCTCGTTCTCAATGAATACGACCGATTGAAGCGGGATGTCGTGGAGCATTATCCCAGTCCCGTGCCGGCGCCTCATTTGAGTCACCTCCGCGCTCTCGAATCGGAGTCGATTCACATCATCCGGGAGGCGGTGGCCGAGTCGGAGAATCCCGTGCTCCTCTTTTCCGGGGGCAAGGACTCCGCTCTAGTACTCCGTCTCGCGATGAAGGCATTCTGGCCCGCCCGCCTCCCCTTCCCGGTCATGCATGTGGACACCGGACACAACTTCGACGAGGTCATCGAGTTCAGGGATCGGACCATCGCCGAGCTCGAGATCGACCTCATCGTGGCCTCGGTAGAGGAAGCCATCGGCCAAGGAAGGGTGACCGAAGAGACCGGTCCCCGAGCCTCGCGCAACCGGCTGCAGACCGAGACCCTGCTCAACGCCATCGACAAGCATCGGTTCGACGTCGTGTTCGGGGGCGCGAGACGAGACGAGGAGAAGGCCAGGGCCAAGGAACGAGTCTTCTCCTTTCGCGACGAATTTGGGCAGTGGGACCCGAAGAACCAGCGACCGGAGCTCTGGGCCCTCTACAACGGACGCCATCGCAACGGAGAACATATTCGGGTCTTCCCAATCTCGAATTGGACCGAGATGGATGTCTGGCAGTACATCGAGGAGGAGGAAATCGATCTTCCGGCCGTCTATTTCTCGCATCGCCGCCGGGTGTTCGAACGGGACGGGATGCTCATGGCCGAATCGCCCTACCTCACCCTCTTGGACGGGGAACGAGTCTTCGAAGCGGTGGTGCGCTTTAGAACGGTGGGTGACATGACATGCACCGGAGGCTTTGAGTCGACTGCCTCGTCGGTGCAGGACATCATCGAAGAGGTTTCCGCCTCGCGCATCACTGAGCGTGGAGCCAGCCGAGCGGACGACAGGACTGCCGACGCAGCGATGGAGGACCGCAAGCGGGAGGGATACTTCTGATGACTGAGTTGGTCCGGATCGCCACCACCGGCTCTGTGGACGACGGGAAAAGCACCCTGATCGGCCGGCTGCTGTTCGACTCGAAGCAGATATTCCAGGACCAGCTGGAGGCAGTGGAAGACGCCAGCCGCAAACGGGGGACTGACTATATCGACCTCGCCCTCCTCACCGACGGGCTTCGAGCCGAGCGAGAACAGGGCATCACCATCGATGTCGCCTACCGCTATTTCGCCACTCCGAAGCGGAAATTCGTCCTGGCTGACACCCCGGGGCACATCCAGTACACCCGAAACATGGTGACCGGATCGTCGACAGCCAACATTGCACTGATCTTGGTCGATGCCCGTCAAGGCATCCTGGAGCAGACACGGCGGCACTCGTTTCTCGCCTCGCTGCTCGGGGTGCCCCATCTGATCCTCTGTGTCAACAAGATGGACTTGGTCGACTGGTCGCAGGAGCGCTTCGACGAGGTCGTCGAAGAGTTCCTTCAGTTCGCGCGCCGCCTCGACATAAGCGATCTCCGCTTTGTGCCCGTGTCCGCACTCGAGGGCGACAATGTCGTCCAACAATCCCAAAACATGCCGTGGTATCACGGGCCGACAGTGCTCGAAATGCTCGAGGGCATCCACATCGGCAGTGACCAGAACCTGATCGACGTCCGGTTCCCGGTGCAGTATGTGATCCGTCCACAACTGCGGGACTATCAGGATTTCAGGGGTTACGCCGGGAAAGTGGCTGGAGGCCTTATCAAGCGCGGCGACGAGGTTATGGTTCTTCCCAGTGGGTTCTCGACGAGAGTCCGCTCGATAGAGACCTACGAGGGGCAACTGGAAGAGGCCGCGCCCCCAATGTCGATCGTCATCACGCTCGAGGACGATATCGATGTGTCCCGTGGGGACATGATTTGCCGGCCGAACAACCAGCCGCACGCCTCCCAAGACATCGACTCGATGTTGGCGTGGATGTCGGAGGGATCCTCACTCGAGGTTGGGGCAAAGTACGCCATTAAGCACACCACGCGCTGGGGCCGTGCCATGGTCAAGGATCTCCAGTATCGGCTTGACGTCAACACACTGCATCGCGACGAATCGGCCCACATGCTCGCCCTTAATGAGATCGGCCGGGTCAGGTTGCGGTCGACTAATCCATTCTTCTTCGACGGGTATCGCCGCAATCGTGATTCGGGCTCGTTCATCCTCGTCGATGAGCGGACCAACGTCACTGTCGCGGCGGGGATGATCACTGGCCAGAGTTGATGAGCGAGAACGTGGTGCGGGAGGTTCGATAGCCACTGTGCGGCTCCTGTCAAATACCCGATCTTTTCGGTTGGGCGATCGGGGCCAAGGGCCGAAGGTCCTGAACGGAGATCGGCATCGGCGGGATCTCCAGCGCCGGCGGGCCGAACGTAAGGGGAGGCGGGCTGATGCCCGCCTCCCCTACCCCCCGTTTCAGGCCTTGACCTCTACGGGGATGTTGAGTGCTTGTGGCTTCTTCTCCTCGGGGAGAGTCACATGCACCGTGAGCACACCCTTGTCATAGGTGGCACTCATCTTGTCCGGGCTGGTCCCGGTAGGGAGTGCGATTCGACGCTGGAACGTCCCGTAACTCCTCTCGTGGAGGTACCGATCGTCCTCGGAGACCTTCGTCTCCGCGGTCTTCTCACCCTTGATGGTGAGGATGTCTCCTTCGATAGAGACGTCGATTTCAGCGGGATCCATTCCTGGCAGTTCGGTCGTCACGACCAATTCGCCCTCATCTTCGACCATGTCGATCGAGGGGCGGAAGTCGAAGCCGAACAGGTCGCGACTCAGTGCGAATCGCGGCAAGTCGAAGTGCCACTCTCTGTCCAGATCCAGCAGCGGAGACCACACCTTCAGCTCCATGTCTTTCACCTCCAATCTCGGGCCAATGTCCTTGATCCGGCGCGACCCGAGCGGCCGAGGCTCTTTGATGATTCTCCGGCTTGTCGGCCGGCTCGAACAGAGTCAACGGACTCTTTCCCCGGCGGGAGCGGCTCCACGGGGTCAGTTCAGAAGGACCGGGTACTCCCGGATGTTGATCCGGCTCCCGTCCTCCGCCGAGAACGCCCATACGATCAGGGCGCCGAACTGCTCCCGGTCGACCGTGTACGAGATTTCGGTCTGCCAGTCGCCCCAGCACCCATTGCCGCAGGTGGCCAAGACGTCGTCTTCGTAGAGAGGCTCTCCATCGTCATCGGTCAGCATCACCTGCGAAACGGCCTCGAACACATTGCTCAGGCCCTGCACCTGGATCGGGCTGGTCACCGGCTGACCCCAGGCGGGGGAATCGACGAAGATCGGGGGCAGCATGTCGTAGAGGTCGTCGCGTTGCTGGGCACCGTCGAGCTCGATCCCCTCCGAGGAGAAGTCGGTCACCACGTCGCCGTCGATGCTGAATACGACTTCGTCGACCTCGGCTGACCGGGTGACGGTGTAAACGACCTGGGCGAGCCTGGCAAACATCCCGAAGCTGCCGCCACCGTCATCAAACGCTCCGCTCAAATCAACCGTGGCGGTGGCTCCGTCCACCACGACCCCGAGCAAAGTCGTTCCTTCCGGGATCGCCGTCGAGATGGGCGGGATTCCGGCGGTTTCATCGGCAGTCGGTCCTTCCAGCAACAGTCGGAGCGCAGTCTCGGTTGCGTTCTCCGCTACGGGGGCTTCTCGGTAAACAGGGACGAGATACGGGCCGGGGGAACCGTCATCGACATCCAGTTCCTCGAGCAGGAAATACACCGTTTGCCGTGTCGCCTCCGTGTCGATGGAAGTCGTCGTAGTGACAGTCGTGGTGCTGGTAGGGGTGACCGTCGTCACTGGCTCGCTCGTAGTCGCGGATGCGACCGGCGCCGTTGAGGGCCCGGTCGGCCCAGTAGTGGTGGTGGTGTCTCCGTTGCCACAGGCGGGGATGACCAGGGCGGCAGCGCTGATCATCACCAAGAGGCGACGCAAGCCATTGAAGTTGCTCATGCGTCGATCATTCCGCGGTGATGTCCCCATGCCCAGGGACGAAAGTCACAGCTTGCGGCATCAGAGTCGTATGGCCGTAGCCGTCCCTCAGCC
>JARDZU010000197.1 GCA_029240695.1 Acidimicrobiia bacterium
CCTTTGGGTTTGGTCGTGGCTCTCCTGATGGCGGTAGTTCTCAATTGGACCTACGAACTGAACTATCTCGGCTTCCCCTTGAGCCTATTTGCGTTGTGGGTGTTCCCGCTTACAGAGAGGAATTCTGACCACCGTGAACTACGGGCCCGCCTGATCTTCGGCGGAACCTTTGCCGTCAGCTGGTTAGCGATCTTCGCCTGGACCAGAGTCCTCATCGCAGGCGCTTGCGAAGGCGAAAGTTGCTACGTGGGCACTACTCCATCACTGGGATCCGCCGTCTTTCGGACAATTTGGTACAACGTGGCTTCGTCGGTCCCGGGTTCTTCGCGCACGCAGTTCTTGAGCGACCTCCAATCCTTGGAGGCATCGCACCTATGGACGCAGGGCTTTCCCTGGCCGTTGTTGATCGTCAGTGTGGGACTTGGGATCTCGGTGTGGTTTTTGTCGCGCTGGGCATCAGTGCGGTGGCCGAGAGATCCAGAAACTCGACGTGCTGAAGGGAGACTCCTGGGTCTGGCGGGACTAGGCGCCATCGGCGTCGGCCTGGGAGGGGCAACGATAATGAGCCTATCGGTCCAAGCACAGGAGTTAATCAATGAGATTGGGCTTCCCTACCGGCATACGGTCCTTACTTGGGCGTCCTTGTCGTTAGCAGCCGTTTCCTTGGTTCGGGCGCTTGAGCTGTTGAAATCAAGGAGGATCGGACTGATCTCCGTGACCCTGCTCGCTGTCGGAGTCGCGTTGGCATCAGCATTTACACTTCCGCGAAACGTGGTGAGCACACAGGCGCACAACGACAGTCCAAGTAGTCGCGCTCTCGCCGACATCTACCAAGAGATCTTCGCTGGCGATTTAGAGCCGCCAGCAGACCAACGCCGCTGTCAAAAGTTGGAACATGCTGAGTCAGCGGTTAGAGGCGCGTCCATGAAGCGGCATTTGGGTCCCGCTGCTGACGAGGTCTTCCGCATGATGTACGGACTGCCGTTCTGCTCGACCTGGGCCAACAATTTCGCAGCAGAGGCCGCGATGCGGTTCCGACAAGGTGATCCCCCGTTATCACCCAGACTCCCCGTTCTGCTTGATCTCGCATGAATCGCGGATCTCGCACAAATCGCCTCCAAGAGATTCTCGGCATCGAATGCAATCGCATCGGGCGTCATCTGTTTGCCGACCTAATTGTTGTTTATCGATCCCGAACTAGGACGATTGGAACGCCAAGGCCCCGTACTTGCTGTACAGACCCCACTTCGCATAGGTTGAGTGAGTGACACGCAAGTACCTGGTGACCGGTGGAGCCGGATTCATCGGCTCCAACTTCGTCCGTCACGTCCTCGACAACGAACCGGAGGCGGAGGTGACCAACCTCGACCTCTTGACCTACGCCGGGGTCAAGACGACCGTCGATGAATTGGACGCCCACACCGGGCATCGTTTCGTGCTGGGCGATATCCGTGACGCCGATCTCGTGGGTTCCCTCATGGAGGGGATCGACGTGGTGGTCCACTTCGCCGCCGAGAGCCATGTCGACCGATCCATCACCGGGCCTACGGTGTTCCTCGACACCAACGTTGTGGGCACCGGGGTTCTTCTCGATGCTGCCGCCCGGAATCGCATTCCTCGCTTCATCCACGTTTCCACCGACGAGGTGTACGGGTCGGTGGCCGACGGGTTCGCCCCCGAGACCGCCCTTCTCGACCCCTCTTCTCCCTACTCGGCGTCTAAGGCCGGGAGTGACCTGATTGCCCTCTCCTACCGGGTTACCTTCGACTACCCGGTGATCGTCACCCGTTGCACGAACAACTATGGGCCGTATCAGTTCCCGGAGAAGGTGATCCCGCTCTTCGTGACCAATCTCCTAGACGGTCACAAAGTGCCGGTGTATGGCACGGGATCGAACGAGCGAGACTGGCTCTACGTCGAGGATCACTGCTCGGCACTTCGCATGCTCGTCGACACCGGCACCCCTGGAGAGATTTACAACATCGGGGCAAACGCCCAAATGTCCAACATCGACCTGACCCGTCGCCTTCTCGAGATCATGGGCAAGGACGAGACGTCGATCGAGTACGTGGAGGACCGGAAGGGCCACGACCTGAGGTATGCGGTCGACTCGTCGAAGATCCGCGCTCTTGGCTGGGCGCCGGCCCATTCCTTCGAGGACCGGCTTGCCGACACGGTGGCGTGGTATCGGAGCCGCGACGACTGGTGGCGGCCGTTGAAGCAGGCCGTCTCATGAGAGGGATCGTGCTCGCCGGAGGAGCCGGAACGAGGCTCGACCCGATGACCCGGGTGGCGAGCAAGCAGCTGCAACCGGTCTATGACAAGCCGATGATCTATTACCCGCTGGCCACTCTCATGGAAGCCGGCATATCGGAGATCCTGATCATCTCCACACCGACGGACACACCCAGGTTCGAAGAGCTCCTGGGTGACGGGTCTCCCTGGGGGCTGTCGATCGAGTACGCGGTGCAGGAGAGGCCCGGCGGCATCGCCCAGGCATTCCTCGTCGGCGAGAGCTTCGTCGGTGATGAGCCCGTCGCGTTGATCCTCGGAGACAACATCTTTTACGGGGCCTTGGGGCTGGCAGAGATCGTCGGTGCATTCACCGAGGGAGCCATGGTCTTCGGGTACCCGGTCTCCGATCCGCTCCGATACGGCGTCGTCGAGCTGGCCGCTGACGGGAAGGTGCTCTCCCTCGAGGAGAAGCCAGAACGACCAAAGTCCAATCTCGCCGTGCCCGGCTTCTATCTCTATGACGGGCGGGTCGTTCAGATGACCAAAGGGCTTCGCCCCTCAGCTCGGGGTGAGCTCGAGATCACCGACCTGAACCGGGCCTATATGGAAGAGGGGAGTCTGCGCGCCGTGCGACTCGGGCGGGGGATTGCCTGGCTCGACAGCGGGACACACGACTCGCTGCTGGAAGCGGCCAACTTCATCGCCACCATCGAGCACAGGCAGGGTCTCAAGATCGCCTGTCTCGAAGAGATCGCCCTTCAACAGGGTCTGGTTACCCCCGAAGAGATGGAGACCACCCTGGCCGCCATGCCCAACTCCACATACCGTGACTACGTCGCCGGAGTGCTCGAGGAGCACCAATCGGCCCAATAGCCATTCTCGGCAGCGGGGGTCAGCTGGGGACTGCCTTCGCCCGCCTCCTCGGCGAGGATGCGATCGGGCTTTCACGAGCTGATCTGGATCTGACCCGAACCGGCGACATCGGCTCGACCCTCGATGCGCTGGACCCTGCGATGGTGATCAACTGCGCCGCCTACACCGCGGTCGACCGAGCTGAGGAAGAAGAGGGTCTGGCCACCGAGATCAACACGGTGGCGGTAGGGGTGCTCGCCGAGTGGGCCTCGCTCCGCTCCCGTCCGCTGCTCACCTTCTCTACCGATTACGTCTTCGACGGGGCCGCAGACTGCCCCTACGTCGAGTCGTCCTCGACAAACCCGATCAACGCATACGGGCGCTCTAAGTTGCTCGGCGAATCCCTGGCCGCAGGTCACGGGGCTCTCGTGGTGCGGACGTCATGGGTGATCTCGGGTAGCCACCCCAACTTCGTCGCCACCATCCTCCGGAAGGTGAGAGAGCAGGAGCTGCGGGTCGTGGACGACCAGCGCGGCAACCCCACCGTGGCTGCAGACCTGGCACGGGCCAGCTACGCCGCACTGCAGTCTGGAGCATCCGGCCTGCTCCACCTCACCAACCAGGGTGAGACCACGTGGTACGAGCTGGCCAGGACCAGTGTCGGGCTCGTCGATCTCGACCCGTCCAGGATCTCTCCGTGTGAGACCCGGGACTACCCGACCCCGGCCCGCAGGCCGACCTATTCGGTCCTTGCATCGGAACGGCTCGACGGCCTCGGGCTCGATCCGCTGCCCCACTGGCGCGAATCGATCGGGGAGCTCGTGGTCGAGCTCAAGACCTGGGTCTGAGCCAGGACCTACTCGCCGCGCGTTCGATCTCCGCCCTCAGGGTCGCCGCCTCGTCGCGGGCCGCCAGCATCCGCCGGATCCATGTCACCGCTGTCCTGGCTCGGTCCAGGTTTCGGAGATATTCCTCGCTCCCGATCGTGTCCAGAAGCGGCCCGTCGGGTCCCATGTCCCAGCGGTCGAGAAACCGTTGCAGATTTTTCCGGTAGAGGTCGGTAAGTCCGGGCAGCTCTTTCATGCTGGCCTGAGACGCATGCTCTACGAGAACCCTGGTGTCGACGACCACGTCAAGGCTATGGGCCCAGACGGTGAAGGCCAGGTCGAGATCCTCCCCGCTGGCTCGCTCATATTCCTCGTTCCAGCCACCCAACGCCTCCAGCTGGGATCTCCTCAACATCACCACGACGCCACTGGGGAACTCGCCAAAGGGAAGCAAAGTCTCGACGGTGTCGCCGGGCTCGTTCCTGACCGTCACCGGGTTGCCTGCCGCGGTTACCGCTGGCAGCACCATCCCGGTCTGCGACCTCGTGTCGAGGATGTCGGTGAGTGAGACATCCCATGCCCCGGGCAAGACCGTGTCGTTGTTGACGAAGGCCACGTAGGTACCGCTGGCAACGGCCAGCCCTGAGTTGTTCCCGGCGGCAAACCCGAGATTCTCCGAGTTGATCACCGCCTTATCAGCCGCGTCGGCAGCAAAATCGGCGCCGCCGTCGGTGGAGCCGTTGTCGACGACGATCAACTCGTAGTCACCACTTGTTCCCGAACGGATCGAGTCGACACAGCGGCGGGTGAGCTCCAGCTTGTTCCATGCGAGGACGACGACGGACAGATTGGGAGTCTTCACCGGCTTCGTGAGGCTAGGCACACGCACCTCGGTGGAGGCGGTAGATGGTCACCTCGCCGCCCGGCTGTTCGAACTCGAAGGGGTAGAGGTTGGTCGCCCAATCGAAGTTGAACTGGACGGGCTCCGCCCATGGGCCATACGGCGATGCCTGGAACACGACCTCCCCACGTTCCTCCAACTCTCGGTAGTAGGCAGCCGCCGCCGGTCTTAGGTGCTCGTCGACGAACAGCCGGTCGTAGAACAGACTCGAAGCCGAGACGAAACACCATCCTTCCTCTTCGTATTGTTCGAGCATGCTTGGGCGAGCCCCGACGGTGGACTGGTTGCCGTTCAACGAAGTCACCTGCCATCTGCTCTCGACCGCACGAGTGCTCGGGTCTTCGTCGATCATGGGCCG
>JARDZU010000198.1 GCA_029240695.1 Acidimicrobiia bacterium
CTGATCGGCTTCTTCAGGATGTCAGCGACGTCCCTCGTCTGCATCTGTGACTTGTTTCCCATCTCCGCTCGCTCAAACAGCCCGTCGGTGGGCATCTGGGCGCTCACCGTCGCTGAGTGCAGCTGACGACCTCAGCTCTTCGGCTCGAACAATTCGACCAGGTTGCCCGAAGGATCCTCAAGCAAGATCTGACGCCCGCCAGCGCCCTCCGCTATGTCGCCCCGGAACCTGGCTCCGGAACCTCGAAGCTCATTGATTCTCTTGTCCAGGTCGTCGACCGTGAGTTGGAATCGGTTCCAACCTCCGGGTTCTGGGGTGCCACCAGCAGTCCCGGCGCTGCCCGCACCCGGTGCATTCAGATACAAGCGCAGATCGTCCTTGCTCAGGGCAGCAAACCCGGGTGCGGGGTTCATATCGACCTCGAAACCCAGGTTCTCGCCGTAAAATCGAATCGCTTCGTCGACGTCATCGACGATGTATCGGACGCTGAATGCCATGGCACTCCTATCGAGGGTCGCTAAGCGCTACATACCCTCGAGGACGGCCCTCCAAAACCAGACGAACCGAGAACCTAGCCCTGGACAATCATCCTCGGCTACGGGCGGGCGCGTTCGGGATTCTCGGTGCGCGTAGAGAGAATTCTGTTTGGAAAGTGGGGTTCGGCGCGCAGAGAACCGCCGAGCGCCGTCGCGCAAGGGTGACGCCAGGGCCGCTCGGCGGATTCCCTTTCTCCCCGGGCGGGGAAGGGCCTTGGGGGGACACGGGCCCGGGGGATCTTCACGCATAATCGACTCCAGCTATTCGCCCGACGTTTCGGAATGACCGGATCCGGTTGCCCTCGGCATCAACCCAGACGGCCCAACACCAGGTACAGCTTTCACACCGTCTCTGGGTGAATCCGAGTTCCCGGAACGGGCGATAACCATGAGTTGGTCGAGACGGGACGTGGGCATCTCTGTATGAAGACACGGGCCTTTCGGCCCGCTGACGGATCCAACACTGTCCCGCTCCTTCAAGCCGCAAAGCAGCTTCCGATCGCCTAAGCGCTACCAGGGAGGGCGATCCATCTAGAGGGCGGGGGTCCTGACTCCAGGACGGAGGCTTCCTCAGCTCCAATCATACCTACTTGAATTGTGTCGACACGTTGGAGGGCGGTCTTTCTGCACGCCGCGATCAGCGGCCCGGACGGCAGGGTGGCGGCAACAAGCCGCAATCTCGTTAGGGCAGATTCTGTCATGACTTCGGCGTATGAGCCCGCGCCCCAACGCACCACCGGGCAGCAGCAGAACGGTGTGCTCTGCGTCGAGCGGTCCGGCCTCGCGCAGCTCCACGCAAGTCCCGCCCGCGCACATAGCTGCACTTTGCCCTGCTCGACGTGTGCCGTCAGTTGATATTTCGGATGCGCTGCGACGAGCACCACCAAATTTGCTCAATATTAATTGAGTCACCATACTTTGAGCGATGAACGTGGATGCACGATCAGTCGTTCATTCGGCGCTGGGTGACGAGAGTCGGCTCCGTGCGGTGGATCTCCTGGTCGCTGGCGATCTGACAGTCCGGGAGCTCGGGAGTGCGTTGGAAATGCCGGGGAATCTGCTGGCGCACCATCTCAAGGTGTTGGAAGAAGCGGGCGTCATAGGTCGCCGTGAGTCGGAGGGGGACCGCCGAAGGCGTTATGTCACGCTGCGGAGAGATGCCCTCGACACCTTGATCCCGTCCTTCGGCGGCTTCACCGGTTCCGTCGTATTCGTCTGTAGTCACAATTCTGCGAGGTCGCAGTACGCGGCCGCTTACTGGTTGGCCGTGACGGGCGACGTGGCGGTGAGTGCCGGGAGCCATCCGAGCTCGCACGTCCATCCAACTGCGATTCGAGTTGCCGCTGAGCGAGGCATCGATCTGAGTGCCGCAGTCCCTAAGGGCTACGAGTCGATTACGTCGGTTCCGGATCTTCTGATATCGGTCTGCGACCGCGCGCGTGAGGAGCCTCTTCCAAAGGCCCAAAATCGACAGCACTGGTCGATACCCGACCCGGTCCTAGAAGGCGACGTTGCTGCTTTTCGGTCGGCGTTCAATGACGTGGAACGTCGGGTTGATCTGTTGATCGCATGAATGCCCGGCCGGCCGTTGCAGAGTTCGTAGGGACCGGTCTCCTCGCATACGTCGTCGTTGGAAGCGGAATCGCTGCTGAGACACCCCGGACCGATGGGACGGCCGGTCTGTTCTTTCATGCAGTGATTGTCGGTCTGGCCTTGGCGGCACTCATCGCCTTGCTCAGCTCGACATCTGGGGCGCATTTCAATCCTGCAGTGACACTGGCTCTTTGGCGCCGACGAGCCCTTAGCGGGCGGACGGCCGCCGGGTATTTCGTGGCTCAGATCGTCGGAGCGGCCGCTGGCGTCGCGGTTGGAGCCGCTAGCTTCGGTGAGGCGCTGGCCCTCTCCAGCACTGTGAGGACTGGATGGGCATCGGTCCTTGCTGAGGGCATCGGGACGATGGTCCTAGTTCTTCTGATCCTTCATCTACTCGACGAGGATCGTACGCACGCCGTTGCGCCGCTAGTGGGCGCATGGGTAGGAGCGGCCGTGTTCGCGACCATTTCGAGCGGGTTTCTGAATCCGGCATTGACGGTGGCTCGAACGTTCACCGACACGTTTACCGGCATTGCCCCGTCGAGTGCCCCAGGCTTTGTCGTGGCGCAGCTGATCGGCGGCCTGCTCGCCGTGTTCGTGTCCACCCATCTGTTGGTGGCATCTCAATAGGAAGGAACATCATGCCAATCACATTGACCACCGGTGAGCAGCTTCAGATTCGACAGGCTGCTGAGCGTCTACAACGCCAATTCTCCGGGACCCTGAACACCGAGACCATCGAACGTCTTATGAACGACTCACTGGACACGCTCGTGGGCCGAGCGACGACGAGTACGTGGATCCCATTGCTAGCAGAGCGTTTCGCCCGAGACCGGCTCCGGGCTCTGGTCAGACTGGAATCGGATCCGACGACGCTCAACCCGAGCATCCTCTTCCTTTGCGTGCACAATGCCGGTCGGTCACAGATGGCCGCCGGATGGGCCAAGCGGCTTGGCGGAGATCGCGTTGACGTGTTCTCGGGAGGAAGTGAGCCGGCCGACCAGGTCAACCAGGCAGCCGTCACCGCCATGGCCGAGGTCGGGGTGAACATCAGCGGCGAGATTCCCCAGCCGTGGGCCGACGAGATCGTCCGCGCCGCCGACGTCATCGTGACCATGGGTTGCGGCGACGCCTGCCCCGTCTACCCGGGCAAGCGGTACATCGATTGGGAGTTGGACGACCCATCAGGAAAGACAGTGGAGGAAGTCAGACCGATTCGAGATGAGCTCGAACGACGTGTCCAAGGCCTGCTCGCCGAACTCTTGCCCGACCCGACCGTTACGTAGAGGAGGGAACCGGGGGCCCGACCAATACTGATCGGACGAAGTCAGCTCGGTCCGGCGCCACTTGGAACCATGCCCATTTGCCTCGTTGGTCGCGGGTGATCAAACCGGTCTTCACCAACACAGAGAGGTGGTGGCTGATCGTGGCCTGACTGCGATTCAGCGGCTCAGTGAGGTCACAAGCGCAGACTTCACCCTCGGGAACGCTGGCGATCAAGCTGAGAAGACGAAGCCGAACAGGGTCGGCGAGGGCCTTGAAGTCGCCGGCCAGTGTCTGAGCTTCCCTCACCGAGAGCGTCTCGTCGGTCACCGGTACGCAACAGTTGGGATTCACGTCCACCAGCGGCAGGCTAACACATTGACAGCTATCGATATGATGGCCTAACCTACGGATCGATCAGTATCGATATGAAAGGTGGCTGGGATGCTGGACAGCAAGGTCGAGCTCCGGGAGGCGGTGCGTGTGCGCTACGCCAAGGCTGCGACGTCCGGATCGTGCTGTGGACCGGGTTGTTGCGGTCATGACGAGTCATTGGAGAAGGATCTCACTGCTGGCGCCTATACAGCCCAGGAGCTCGGGGTGATGCCCAATCAGGCGGCAGACGCCAGCCTGGGGTGCGGAAATCCGACGGCCGTCGCCGACCTTGCCGAAGGTGAGCGGGTTCTCGATTTGGGCTCTGGCGGGGGCATCGACGTCCTGCTCTCGGCTCGACGGGTCGGACCCACCGGGTTCGTCTATGGGCTCGACATGACCGACGAGATGCTCGACCTCGCCCGGGCCAACGCCACCGAAGTGGGAGCAACGAATGTCGAGTTCATCAAGGGGTACATCGAGGACATCCCTCTCGACCCGGAGTCCATTGATGTCGTCATTTCCAACTGTGTGATCAACCTCTCCACCGACAAGGGGGCCGTCTTCGATGAGATTCATCGCGTTCTCCGTCCTGGAGGGCGAGTCGGCATTACCGACATCGTCGCCGATGACTTGCTGACCCCAGAACAACGCGCGGAGCGAGGGAGCTGGGTTGGATGCATCGCCGGAGCGCTCTCCTATAGCGAGTATCAACTCTTGCTCGAAGGCGCCGGGTTCGAAGCAATAACCCTCCATCCCACCCATCAGGCTGCCGACGGAATGGACTCGGTCATCGTCAAGGCCAGAAAGCCGGGCCCCAACGACGACTGACCAACTCCTAGGGTCCGGGCGGATGCTCGCTGGCAAACACCCGAGGAGTCGAAGGTTGCCCGGTTACTCCATTTGCGATGGTGAAGAGCCGCTGAGTCGACCTATCCAGTCGTCCGGTACTTGCCACCCGTTCAAGGAGTCAGCCAGTGTTAGCCACAACCGCGCCTAGGCGGTCTGCCGTTGCATTGACAGCCGCAGCGGCCGCGTGGGGCGTCGCGACCGTCATCGCCAAGCGTGCCCTCGTCGAAATCCCACCTCTCACCCTGCTGCCGATCCAACTCGCAGTAAGCGTCGCGCTACTGACAGCCGTGCTTCTAATCCAGCGTCAGAGCCTGACATGGCCCCCACAGCTACGACGTCTCGGCCTCCTCGGCGTTCTCAACCCAGGGATCTCATACGCGCTCGGCCTTGTCGGCCTGACCTACATCGCTGCCAGTCTCTCGGTCCTGCTCTGGGCTACCGAACCGATCATGATTCTCCTCCTTGCCTGGTGGATCCTCGGTGATCGGATCACCAGGCCCGTAGGGATAGCCGCGCTCGTAGCGTTCGCCGGAGTCCTCCTTATCATCT